>NZ_NPKW01001149.1:0-544 GCF_002265885.1 Vibrio sp. 03_296 | reverse complement strand
TGCACCTATCCGTGAAATGGTTCTTAACCGCCTAGGCATCTTCGGTATCGAAGTTGACAGCGAAGCTAACCTTAAAGCACGTTTCGGCGGCGAAGGTGTTATCACAACAGCAAACAGCCGTATCCCAGCAATGGTTATCTCGACTAACGAAGAGCTTGTTATTGCAGAAGACACTGCTCGCCTAGCAGGTCTTTAATTGACTTCTCTGGCTAGCCTTCAGGCTAGCAGWATTCTTTTGATAAAGAATCTGGGGCTTCACTTCTATTGTTTGGTCCACCAAACCATAAGCAGTAAAGCTTTYAAATCCCCCAATAGTTAAAGGTACTTTCTCTGATGTCCCGTACTATTATGCTTATCCCTGCGAGTGCTGGTGTTGGTCTTACTAGCGTAAGCATGGGTGTTCTTCGCGCTATGGAGCGCAAAGGCGTTAAAGTTTCTTTCTACAAGCCTATCGCACAACCACGTAGCGGCGGTGATCTTCCTGATCTCACTACCACTATCGTTGGCGCAAACAGCGATATGAAGATTGGCGAACCCCTATTGA
>NZ_NPKW01001148.1:0-585 GCF_002265885.1 Vibrio sp. 03_296 | reverse complement strand
ACTCAATCCCTCAACGTTCTATGCCAAGCGCCAGCAACTCAAAAAAACTGATATATCTTTTGGCTTTGTCCGAGCTGAAGTCATTRRAAAGACGACGTAAATTCAGCCTTCGAGGAGAAGTAGATATTGTTCCTCGCATACTCATTCATTACTTTCTACTTTAAAGTAGACATTAAATAGTGACGTGTCGGAATCCCCCATAACAACTTAAAATTCGATGAACTAGAAATTTGGCACGACTGGTATCAAATAGTGATACTAAATAGCTGTGCTTAGATGTGGAACGATAACCTGTAAAAGGAAGTGAACTCGGTACTGTTTGAGCAATCGCAAACTGACAGCAGCAACGACAATGCAATAACACCGAGTCACATCACTTGTCGTCATTCTCGCACAAGCGAGAATCCATTCATCCGCGTCCACCGCATGAAGCTTTTGCCGGTGCACTTACCGCAACATAGACCAAACCGACAGCAACACGTAAACACAGTCGTAACACTGAGCCAAGGTAGTCACTGTACGATGGGTCCCCGCGTTCGCGAGGATGACGAGCGAAGAGGCTATTTGAGCAAAGTGAGTTGAAAA
>NZ_NPKW01001147.1:0-579 GCF_002265885.1 Vibrio sp. 03_296 | reverse complement strand
GTTGTTTTACTGCTGATTGGTGGTGGGGCAGGTTACTACGTTTTCTTTATGCAGCCAGGTAGCGAAGAAAACGTTAAAGCGGTAGAGGAGCCAATTGTTCCCGAGAAACCACAGCCAATCATGGAACTGCCAGCCCCCGAGCCTGAAATCACCGACTATTACGTTATTGAGCGCCGAATTGACGTGAGGAATAAACCGGATCCGCAAGCGCTGATTATAGATGCGTTGTATAAAGGCGAGAAGATCACCATTCTGGAAAAGCAAAATGGCTGGGGAAGAATTTCCGACTATCTAGTTTACGAAGAGGGTGGTGAAGAAAGGGCGGAGTGGGTCGACATGACAAAGCTCTCTGATGCGAAACCGATCATCGAAGAAATGGAGCGCTTGGAGATCTTAGATGGTTATCTTGTTAAGTCTGATGATTTAAAAGAGCACCGCGACGTTTATCGAAAATACACGCAGATGTTGCTGAACGATGGTACTTGCAAACCAGAGGATTTTGAGGAGCTAGGCGGTTGGGTGCGATCGGTGACGTTTCAAAATAGGGATGTCTACTTCATCTACTGTGGCGGTTTAGCC
>NZ_NPKW01001146.1:0-817 GCF_002265885.1 Vibrio sp. 03_296 | reverse complement strand
CCAGCCAATCGCTGAAGGGAAGACACTGCACTTCTCGACAGAATTGGTTGCTCAACAKKTTGTCGAAAAATTTAAGCTTGCTTCGTTAGAAGACATAGCTGAGGGTAAGCGGTTGGTTGGGCGATCCAATATACCCCAAGTCCCTTTCAGCGATGAAAAAGTCTTCGAAGATTACGTCGCGTCGCTGAGTGCGGCACTGGCAGCAAGAAGGCTGCATGTCGTTCAGTTTGAAAGCGTGACGCCAGCATCATTAAAACCAACGATTTTAACACCACCACCTCAAACCAAGAGTCAAAACCCGCGTCAGATGGGAAAACAGAGAGCCAAACCAGTGATGACAAAACTTGTGACGAAGCGCAAGCCGAAAGCAGTAAACATCATGAAAAAGCCGGCGATCCGGTTTCTATGGTGACGGGTGAAGAAATCCTAACACTGTGTGACTTAACACTTCATCATCGCATGAGTTTTCTCGTCACCTATCGTTCCTCATTTGTCTTTAGACACTGGCTTAGGACATGGTTGGCGACATAGTTTCGACTACCAGATGCACGACGTACACTCTGAAAAAGGATCGCTTACGGGGTGGCATTTTTGCGATGAGATGGGCGACGTCATTGAGTTTCCCGCCGTGAATCAAGGTGCGGTGAGTTATCAAACTTACGTAGGAGCAAGTTGCTTTCATCACGAAAATGGTTATTTGTTGGTCACGTTGGCGAATGGTACCCAGTACAAGTTTGAACGGAAGAATGATACTTGGTTAATTAAACAAATCAGAACGACAGCGAATTGATTTAATTGATCTGGATTATTCCTCAAA
>NZ_NPKW01001145.1:0-885 GCF_002265885.1 Vibrio sp. 03_296 | reverse complement strand
TTGGTCGCCCGCCCTCTCGACTCAATAAGAGCCAACACCAAGAGCATTAATTCTCAAGCAGTTTAGTGCCACCAATGGCAATTTTACGTGGTTGCATCGCTTCTGGAATTTCACGCACCAAATCGATGTGCAGTAAGCCATTTTCCATCGATGCACCCACCACTTTGACGTAATCCGCTAGCTGGAATTTACGCTCAAAGTCGCGCTCTGCAATGCCTTGATAAACGTAGTTTTTGCCTTCTTCGGCTTTGCGTTCACCCTTCACGATCAACATGTTTTCGTTTTGCGTCAAATCGAGCTGATCTTCAGCAAAACCTAGCAACTGCCATCGTAATGCGGTAGTTGTGCTCATCTTTTTGCTCAATGTTGGTATGAGGGTAACCGCCAGACGTTTTTGGCTGCGCTGGCTTCCATCAGGTTGAACAGACGGTCAAAACCAATCGCATTACGGTATAGTGGTGAGAAATCTACATTACGCATAATCCTATCCTCTTATTAAGTCAATAGTCTTAGCCCAGATAAACCTATATTATTGGCGTGTTTATGCAAGCAACGCCGAGCTAAGGGATTCGATAATCCACTCCACAACCCAAGGATTGGGGACGGGACATGGTGTCGAATCTAGGGTCAAATTGAGTGGCTAAACTCAGTAGTCCTCTCTTGAGCGATCTGGTTTAGCGATGCCAGAGGTGCTGTTCTTCTCTTGTTGAGCAAGCTAGCCATCCCTCTTCCTAATTAGATATAAGGCCTAGAAATGGGTTTCAAGGGATCAGAATAATAATTTTCAGTCTGTGCTGTCAGGGTCTAGGGTCTAGGTCTAGGGYCTAGGGTCTAGGGTCTAGGGTCTAGGGTCTAGGGTCTAGGGTCTAGGGTCTAGGGTCTAGG
>NZ_NPKW01001144.1:0-671 GCF_002265885.1 Vibrio sp. 03_296 | reverse complement strand
CCGGTGGTGAAATCAGCCCTTGCGCAAACTCWGGGACTTGTAGATACCAAGGCAGTTGCTTCGGCCCGTAGCCGATGGTGTACGTTGTGTTTCTCTTTCATACTATTTCCATTTTATTTTTATGGTCTGACTCAGACCCAGCCAAAAACAAATATGAATATAGTTGCTTATTTTAAAATTACCATCGYCAAAAAAGGCGACCCGTGGTCGCCTTGTCCTCTGCTCTTTCTGCTTTACAGCGTCAGCAGATAATTCACCAGTTCATTGTACTCTTGAATTGTCGTGATTTTGTCTGCTTTCACAATGTACTTATTGTTCACGATCACGCCAGGTACACCCGTCAAAGTACTTTCCTTAAACTGCTTATCAAAACGCTTTTGCATCGAGTTAACGGCAAAACTGTTGTAAGCCGCATCGTATTTCTTGGCATCAACACCATTGTCGATGAAGAGTTGACGCAACTCAGCTTCCGTTTGTGGCGCTTTGCGTTTTTCGTGGATTTGCGTGAACATCGCCGGAACCATGGTTTTTTCTGTATCCAGCGACACCATTGTGGCGTACGCTTTGGCGACAGGGACTCCCATCTCSGCCCCCATAAAGGAAACATGCACTTTCTCAAATCTTGCCTCTTCAGGCAGAGATTTCTTCATGCTCTCCACCACGCCCTCAAA
>NZ_NPKW01001143.1:0-502 GCF_002265885.1 Vibrio sp. 03_296 | reverse complement strand
AAATACCTTATTTTATAAGKTATTTAGATGGATTACATTTTCGACTCGGAATTTTTATATCTAGTCCTCTGCATGCATTTGGTGTTTTCGCTGTTCTAGTCGCTGTGCTGCATATTCCTTTCTTTTTTGGTTGTAACTTTTCCAAGTCGGGTTGGAAAAAGTTGACTACGTGTGGCTATCGACTGCCGTTTTAGCGCTACTAGCATCAGTTGCTGAAGTCCGTCTATTTGTTGCAGGTAACTGGCTAGCTCAAGAGCAAAGAGTAGCAATTACGACTCTGAGTAGTTTAGCTAGGCATACTGAGTCTGTGGCTTCTGGGAAAGTGTGCCAAGAATTCGACCTTATTGAGCGAGAAAAAGCTGCGTGTGATTGGTTTGTAAGTACAAGCTCTTACTTCGACTCGTTAACCTTTACTAATGTTCCGACGTTATCTTTAGCGCCATTCCCAGAACTTCAGGAAAATGACTGGATTGGTTCATGATTATGAGCTGTTTAAAGAACT
>NZ_NPKW01001142.1:0-463 GCF_002265885.1 Vibrio sp. 03_296 | reverse complement strand
GCTTCTTTACCTGTCGCTATCGTTCGATCGGCCGCTGTTGAATCATTACTGGCGTTGGCACCAAGGTAATAGTCGTAATCAACAAACTTCCCCTGATAGCTCTCCGCACCCAGCAACCAGAAATCACCCACTTGGTAATTTGATGCCGAAAGATAAGTGACATAGCTTCCTTTGTCAGAATAAAGCGCAGTCCCCAACACAGAAGCATTGGCTTGCCCTACGTGCTTTGCAAGTCCTGCAACACCCAGAGTATTACCCATGCTATCACTGACAAAATAGTAAGGAACTACGGCCGTGTCTGGAGACCAACTTGGCCAGCCATCAGCCCAAGTTGGCAGAGCACACAAGCCAGTTGCCGCAAGCACCAAGCGAAAACAGGTTTGATTCATTAGTGATTTATTCGCTATAAGACATTTCAACGCGTGACGTAAGTTTAGTCACTAACTCATAAGCGATGGTGCCG
>NZ_NPKW01001141.1:0-412 GCF_002265885.1 Vibrio sp. 03_296 | reverse complement strand
CGGTTGGTGCAGTTTAGCCTCATCGCCTTCCACCTGTTTTCTGGCCATCGCCCTTCTAAATTAGAGTGGGGCGGCGTCGCCCTATCCATCAGCGGGTTTATCGTTTTAATGTCACCTTCTGCGCAAACACCCGATGCGATGGACGCATTCATGATGGCGATAGCCGGGGTTTGCTGGGCGATTTTTACCTTATTGGGCAAACAGGCACAATCGCCRCCACACAGCCATCGCTCAAGGCTTTAGCTTTGCATCCTTACTGGCATTGCTGTGTGGTTTTTGGCTACTGAATGTCTCATCCGTATCCGTCAATGGCATTGTTTGGGCTTTGTTTTCTGGCGTGTTGGCGTCTGGGATTGGTTATGTGGTGTGGTACATGGCGGTGAAGTCGTTATCGGTGCTGCAAGCGTCCATT
>NZ_NPKW01001140.1:0-582 GCF_002265885.1 Vibrio sp. 03_296 | reverse complement strand
TGCTGAAAGCGCTAGTGTTTCCATTCCGGAATGACCAAGCGCAAAGCGTTTCACCAAGGTTGGCGTTGTCTGGAAGGACAAAGTTTTTCGCTTGAAGACCTTTCAAGCTAGGACTTGGATGAGCGTTGGGACCATTTGCTGCCATGCTTGAAGGAGCGGCTGCGAGCAGGCAAGTTGCGATGATGGTGGTTTTGAAAGTCATGAACGCCTCCAAAGTGAAGTCCATTTTGTTCTCATCATAGGATTGCAATACTGCTCATTTCACGACCGTGTGAGAACTCGCTATTTATGAGTTTGTCACTAAAGGTAAGTGTAGGTAGGTAGGAAAAGGGCTGCCATCAAACCACATCACGAAATTGATAATAATTTATTCGAATAATGAAATGGATATATTGTTAAATGTGTTATTTATGAGACGAGTAGGAGAGAGTGATTGATGTGATCAATAAATGAATTATAATCTCAGCAAATTTTTCTAAGATGTCCCATAAATCTGTTTGCTCTGCTTGTGGTTTTGTCACTGGATTGCGTGCTGTCGTAGAGTATAAACAAGGAAGTCATTTTTAGRCGTCTTAATCAACC
>NZ_NPKW01000114.1:0-1386 GCF_002265885.1 Vibrio sp. 03_296 | reverse complement strand
CAAAGGGTTGGTAAGTCGGGATGACCCCCYTAGCCTTAACAGTGCTCTACCCCCAGTAGTATTCGTCCGAGGCGCTACCTAAATAGCTTTCGGGGAGAACCAGCTATCTCCGAGTTTGATTGGCCTTTCACCCCTAGCCACAAGTCATCCGCTAATTTTTCAACATTAGTCGGTTCGGTCCTCCAGTTGATGTTACTCAACCTTCAACCTGCCCATGGCTAGATCACTCGGTTTCGGGTCTATATCCAGAGACTATGRCGCCCAGTTAAGACTCGGTTTCCCTACGGCTCCCCTAGATGGTTAACCTTGCCACTGAATATAAGTCGCTGACCCATTATACAAAAGGTACGCAGTCACACCAYGAAGGTGCTCCTACTGCTTGTACGTACACGGTTTCAGGTTCTATTTCACTCCCCTCACAGGGGTTCTTTTCGCCTTTCCCTCACGGTACTGGTTCACTATCGGTCAGTCAGGAGTATTTAGCCTTGGAGGATGGTCCCCCCATATTCAGACAGGATATCACGTGTCCCGCCCTACTCGATTTCACGCTCGATGAAGCGTCGGTTACGGGGCTATCACCCTGTATCGCCAAGCTTTCCAGCTTGTTCACCTACTTCAACGAGTGCTTAAGGGCTAATCCAGGTTCGCTCGCCGCTACTACCGGAATCTCGGTTGATTTCTTCTCCTCGGGGTACTTAGATGTTTCAGTTCCCCCGGTTTGCTCTGTTAACCTATGGATTCAGTTAACAGTAACTGCTTATGCAGTTGGGTTTCCCCATTCGGAAATCGCAGACTCAAACGGCTCTTACTGCCTTATCTGCGCTTATCGCAAGTTAGTACGTCCTTCATCGCCTCTGACTGCCAAGGCATCCACCGTGTACGCTTAGTCACTTAACCATACAACCCCAAAGGGTCTTTGTTAAACAACCAAAGTTGCTATCTCATTATTTGAATGAGCGAGATAGCGTTGATTTTGCCGGACTCAATTTCGAATAGTCACTTAACAGTGACATTCCCAAGAACACTTGAATGTGTTTGTTGGTGTTTGTCATAAAGACAAACATTGAGAACTTTACAAACAACAATAAATTGTTGTTTTGTCAGCTTTCCAAATTGTTAAAGTAGCAGATTTTCTAATGAAACCATGTTAAAGATTCTTAGGAAAAACCCTTAAAGATGGTGGAGCTATGCGGGATCGAACCGCAGACCTCCTGCGTGCAAGGCAGGCGCTCTCCCAGCTGAGCTATAACCCCATCGTTGAGTGGTGGGTCTGAGTGGACTCGAACCACCGACCTTACGCTTATCAGGCGTACGCTCTAACCACCTGAGCTACAGACCCACTAGATGCTCTAATCTAAACCGTATCAATCTGTGTGAACACTCATC
>NZ_NPKW01001139.1:0-510 GCF_002265885.1 Vibrio sp. 03_296 | reverse complement strand
TACGGGAATCGCTTTGTACCGGCTTGCTTGCAGAATCWAAAAATAACCAACATTCATTCAGCGCTTCTGGAGCCCCCATGCTGCGCATGAAAATGTTGATCGCTTTCTTCACTTCGTTCTTGCCAAGATAGATCAGAGCTAAGTTGTTTTGCCCTTTTTGGTTATTGGGATCTTTTTCCAGCGCCGCTAAGGTGTAGCGCTCTGCTTTGCCATACTCGCCACTCATGTAATAGGAATAACCGAGATTCATCATCCCTTTCATCGAGTTGGGTTTGATCTCTAGCTGCTTTGAGATAATAGGCTTCTGCGAGCTTGTGTTGTGAATCAACGTCGGAGAGCACGCCAAGCCCCATGTAAGCCATGGCGGGCGAGGCTTTGTCCACCTTCAATTGATTGATGTCTTGCACCATGATCAAACCACCCGCCAAAGTCTTGCTGTTTTTCAAGCGTACTTGGTCAGCATTCAAGGCTCGTAAGAAATAGCTTTTTCCTTCATCCACTCGCCCCTTG
>NZ_NPKW01001138.1:0-637 GCF_002265885.1 Vibrio sp. 03_296 | reverse complement strand
TGCTGTTTGAGGCCTGTTCAATCGGCTTGAGGGCTGGGTTCTTGCAACTTGCCACTGTTGGAACAGCAAGAAAGAAACCAGCGCCAGAAGCAGGACCAGGAGAGTACGTTGAGAATCCATCGTTATTTATCTCTGTCTTGYTTTTGGACTGGTGGAACGGGGTCAAAGCCCCCTTCATTCAAAGGGTGGCATTTTAATAGACGTTTGCCTGATAACCAACACCCTTTTACAAAACCGTGAGCTTTCAACGCTTCTATGGCATATGTAGAACAGGTTGGAGTAAAACGACAGCGCGGTCCAAGGAGAGGACTGATAAGACCTTGATAAAGACGGACGAGTCCGATTGTTAACCACGCGAGGGGCGAGACAGGCGATGCCATAGCTTATCAAACAACTTAAACAGTTCCTCATTGCTCAAATCTTGCGCGCTTTTCTTGGCGATCACAACAAAATCTTTATTGGGAAGTTGATGTTGTGTGTTACGAAAGCTTTCACGGGCTAGGCGTTTGAATCGGTTGCGACCAACGGCAGTTTTGATTTGCTTCTTGGGTACAGCCAAGCCTAAACGAGGATGAGAAAGGTTATTATTGCGAGCAATGATAGTGAAATGAGGAGAGCCAGCTCGATGAGCTTGCTG
>NZ_NPKW01001137.1:0-915 GCF_002265885.1 Vibrio sp. 03_296 | reverse complement strand
AAAAAGGCCATATGGAAGCGCTAACACAAATTGACCCCTGAAGCGCGTGGAAAACCATGCTCTTCGGCCAATCGGATAGGGCAAAAAGACATCCCCGATCCGTATCGCCAAAGCAAAGAAGCCTTTGTGCATGCTTATCAGTTAATTGATGAAGCCGCACAAGCCTGGGCAAAAAAATTGTAGTARAAGAGAAAAACTGACCTAGGCGCTTGTATTCCTTTGCAATGTTTTAGCCTAGACCACAGGACCACAGGACCACAGGACCACAGGACCACAGGACCACAGGACCACAGGACCACAGGACCGTTTTTCCAACAAACAAATCATAAATCCACCAACCCGGAAATGAACGAGACAATGACAACACCACAAAACCGATCTTCCGTTGATAACTCGTCTGACGAAATCGATTTAGGCAAGCTGCTTGGCATTCTTTTGGATGCAAAATGGATCACTCTAGATAACTCACCTTTTCTTTGCGGTTGGTGGAGTCGCGGTTGCGCTACTTTCAACGCCTATCTATAAAGCGGATGCTTTATTGCAAATCGAAGAAAAAAGCAAAGGTGGAATAGGCTCTTTAGTTGGTGGGGATATGGGGGAGTTATTTTCTCAAGAATCTTCTGCCACAACAGAAATTGAAATCATCAAGTCACGAATGATTTTGGGTGATACGGTGGATAAGTTCAATTTGACCACAGTAGCAGAGCCTAAATACTTACCTATCATTGGTAAGGGACTGGCTCGCATCGCTGGAAAGGTGAACCAAATCGAAGTTAGCCGCTATGTAGTGCCAGAATACGTTCAAGAGATGAAGCATACCTTGGTTGTGCTGGATGAAGAGAAGAAAACGTATCAWTGGTACGTGGTGATGAGCAAGTAGTGCTGCAAGGTGTCGCGGGAGAGCATAGCAAAAAA
>NZ_NPKW01001136.1:0-519 GCF_002265885.1 Vibrio sp. 03_296 | reverse complement strand
GACTACCCAATCACAAAAAAGGGTGGTACAATCGCGTCCCTTATAAAGAGGTCAGCCCGACCCGAGAGGGCTAGTTTTTTTAATATTTAGCGGAGCACTAACATGATCCAAATGCAAAGTATGCTGGACGCAGCTGATAACTCAGGCGCTCGCAGCGTAATGTGTATTAAGGTTCTGGGTGGCTCTCACCGCCGTTATGCACATATCGGTGACGTTATCAAAGTTACTGTTAAGGAAGCAATTCCTCGCGGTAAAGTTAAAAAAGGTGACGTTCTGAAGGCGGTGGTAGTTCGCACCCGTAAAGGCGTACGTCGTCCAGACGGTTCTGTCATTCGCTTCGACCGAAATGCTTGCGTACTGTTGAACAACAACAGTGAGCAACCTATCGGTACACGTATCTTTGGTCCTGTGACTCGCGAACTTCGTGGCGATAAGTTCATGAAGATCGTTTCACTGGCTCCAGAAGTTCTGTAAGGAGCGGCAAAAAATGGCAGCTAAAATCCGTCGATAACGACGAAG
>NZ_NPKW01001135.1:0-609 GCF_002265885.1 Vibrio sp. 03_296 | reverse complement strand
TCGGGGTGGATCTATCAAGAATTCGGTTTGGCTGCTTGCTTGTGGGTTTCTTGCTTCTTCTTTGGCTTGACGACGTTAATTCAATCAGCTCCCTCGCTTTGCAGCGAAAATCGCTTGATCGCAGTGTGTGAATTCTAACCAAAAGCTGACGCATGATTTCATGTATCAGCTTTTTTATTGCTATAGTCAAAGCCATGAAAAGCAAGAGGATAGAGAATGCGCGAAAGAGTTCAGTTTTTGATTTGCTACGATGTGTCGCGGCGGTGGCCGTGATCGCCATTCATGTGCTTGCGCCTTATCGTCATGAGTTAGGGGTGATTCCTTTTGATCAATGGGTGACGGCCGTTGGCATCAATGGCATTTCTCGTTGGGCGGTACCGGTTTTTATTCTTATCACTGGCGCCCTGATGCTCAGTGACACTCGGCCATTTGATCTGCCTTATTATGCTCGTCGTCGTTTAGGTAAGGTGCTGATCCCTTTTCTCTTTTGGTCGTTGTTCTATGCGCTCCTCTCTGGTTTGAGTGCGAGCGGTTTTGATAGCAGCAAAGTGACAGAAGTGCTCAGCAACAGCCAGAGCATGCCACCTATTACCATCTTGGTTTCTTCTA
>NZ_NPKW01001134.1:0-885 GCF_002265885.1 Vibrio sp. 03_296 | reverse complement strand
ACAACTTGTATGCTATTGATGTGATCAAAAAATACGTTCAAGTTTGTCAAACTTGGTGTGAACATAGTCCTGCATTGAATCGGTAAGATCAACATGATGGCCTTGAATATTGATTTGCATAGACTTTCCTTTTCAGTTGAGGCCTAAAGTAGGCGTTTTCGCTGACTAGATGGGGCAATGCCTAAGGACTCGCGGTACTTAGCTATCGTTCGCCGTGCGACCTGAATTCCTTGGTCTGCCAGTAAGGCAGCAATTTTGCTATCACTCAGTGGTTTCGCACTGTTTTCGGCAGTGACTAACTTCTTAATGAGTGCGCGAATTGCTGTCGATGAACATTCTCCTCCACTATCCGTACTAACATGGCTAGAGAAGAAATATTTCAATTCAAAGATACCTCTAGGCGTTGTGCATAAACGTTCTGGGTTGTCACGCGTGAGATGGTGGATTCGTGCATCTCAACCGCGGTTGCCACATCATTAGCACCATAGGTTTCATTGCTTCTTCCCCATACTCGAAGAAATCATGTTGATGTTCAACTATGCAACGTGCAACTTTTGAGCAGCGTCTCGTTCTGCTCTCAGGCTCTTATTAACCAATTTCGCCTCTTGCAAATTGCTGCGAATGTACTGGCTATCGGCGCTGCTGCCTTTGCCAAGTTGCGCATATTGTTGATTGACTTTCAAWTTTGGAATGCTGTCTGGATTGATCGCGACACTCCATTTGCCATGCTCTTTAAATACCGAGACATCTGGGATCACGTACTCGGGCTCGATGGCATTGATCTTACTGCCAGGCCTTGGATCAAGTTGCTGGATCAGTTTGAGCGTTTCACGTAGGKCTTCTTCTTTGAGCTTCGCTTCTTTGACGATCAGCTTGTAATCGCGA
>NZ_NPKW01001133.1:0-654 GCF_002265885.1 Vibrio sp. 03_296 | reverse complement strand
GGATATTGTAGAAAAAAGCGGAACTTGCCTCTGGCGTCAATAGGAGAATCTATGTTGAGGACATTGTCAGTCGGTATTATTGTTATTGGTTAGTYGTGTAAGCCATGCTGCGACAGAGTCGACCATGTCCTTGCTGGATAACCGCTTTCGAGTGGATCCAACCATCGATCAAATCACTTTCTTGATTTATCGAGAAAATCCCTCTCAGCCCGTGGTGCTAGTGCGACCAGATGGTCGAAATACTACGCTTTCAAAAGCTACCCCAACGTCCGCTGGTATCAAGAGCCAGCGATGGACATCATCTCTATTGACAACCCGATGCCGGGCCCTTGGCAAGCCGTGGGAAAAGTGAGCCCAAAAAACAACATTCGGTTGATTTCTCACCTGACGCTTTCAACGGATTTCTTCCCTAGTCGTTTGTATCATGGCGAAGTGATGAAGTTCACCGCAAGGCTCGCATCGGATGATAAGCCGTTGGTCCTGAGAGATTTCCTTGATCGCGTCAATCTAAAAGTGACTTTCACGAAGTTTGTTGAAAACGAGCAAGATTTAGTGAAAGAAGCGCGTCCAGTTCCCATTGTTATTGGCGATTTTAGCGATGATGGCATGGGTTTAGATGAAAGAGCGGTGATGGTGTATTACTGTGCAGCTGCY
>NZ_NPKW01001132.1:0-698 GCF_002265885.1 Vibrio sp. 03_296 | reverse complement strand
ATGGGTTTCCGTTTGTTGGCCACTGATGAAAATACGCTCATCTTTAGCAAGGTATTTTCGTCCATCACTGGTTCCCAYTCACGCGCGCGACACTGCTGAGCTTCTCTTTACTCAGCAGTCGGTCTGATTGCAGATAAGGCATCACTAACCCTTCATCCACTGTTGGAACCGCTTTTTTCTCCGTGATTCGAGCTTTCGGGCTCAATGTCACCRCCGGTTTTAAACTCAACATCGGCTGGCCATTTTCCACACTAAAGAGAGTTTATCGCCAGGATAGATTAAGTGAGGGTTGTCAATATCTGGGTTGATTTGCCACAAACGCGGCCATAGCCAAGGGCTATCCAAATAGAGCGCTGAGATATCCAAGAGTATCCCCCTTTACCACCACATAAGTTTGTGGCGCATCGGGCTTAATATTCAGTGGAGCTGGCGACTCTTGGGCTGCCACACTCACACTAAACAACAAGGGTAATAACACGCGTGAAGCGGCTTGCAGCACTGAGTTCGATGCCTTAACTCCTAGATGGATTAGCGAAGCGACAAATGGGGAAATTGCTGCTAGGATGCTGTCATTTAGGCTATAAAATGTCTAGAATTGAGCCAACAAGGTTTGTGCTGTTTCGGCACAGTTCAACATTTCGAGTGCATATGTCTGTATTACAAGTATTAACATTCCCGGATGATCGTCTTCGTACAGT
>NZ_NPKW01001131.1:0-700 GCF_002265885.1 Vibrio sp. 03_296 | reverse complement strand
TCATCCATATCAAAGTCTTCAAATCCGCCAGCAGATCATCATCAGAGCGTGATTTGCGCACAGGCGCTTCTTCTTCAAACTCTTCTTCCGCTTCTGGTTCGAGCAGACCAAGCTGGCTCATCAACTGTTCGATGCGATCCAGTTTTCATCCACGTATTGCTGTAGACCACGACCTAGGTTTTCACCTGATTCGATACGGTCAAGCAACACGTTCAGTTTCGCATCATTTTCGAGCATCTCAAGCTCTTGCTCTGCAGACAAACGACGCTCTTGTTTCGTCAGCTTTTCGCTGGCTCAACAATCAATGGAATTTTCTTTTGCTGCCTAGACGCGGATCACGAACCTGCGAAGAACCGTGTTTTTGCTGCGCACCTTCTTCCGAATTGCGACCYGCCCGCTTTTAGGCCTTTACGTTTTTTATCTTTCTTGCGTAAACGACCAGCAACATCTGATTCTGAACGATTACGGGTAACCATAAACTCCGGGGCGCCAGCGGCACCCGGCTTTCTCGATTTTTTCTTACGACTCATTACTGGGTCTTCCTCAGTAAAATTACATCTTTGCCAATAAATTCAAGTTCGAGCTTATCTCGCTCTGCCAGAGTACTGAAACGATTGCTTGGCTAAAAAGATCGACATGAGTGGGTCATTTTTATAGTGCCAGTTCGCAAACGCTTCTCGATCAATCACCATTTTGGTCA
>NZ_NPKW01001130.1:0-775 GCF_002265885.1 Vibrio sp. 03_296 | reverse complement strand
TTGCGATTGATAAGCTTGTTGTAAAACGGCATACATTGGCATGCAAGCCGACCGAAACAAACTAGTGAAAACGAGCCAAAAGCTAAAAACAACTTCATAAAACTACCCTTGTTCAATCCACTGACCATTCACCTAACGCTGCGTTAAGGGGTGAATGCCGCCTAAACCAAGTTTCCGCACACCACTTACACCACCAAAACTCACTGCAAACCAAAAATGCCATGCGGCATGAATCCCTCTTGAACGCCTTGTTATGCACGATCCCGATCAACCAAGAAGCCATTAAGAATCTTAGCTATTAGCCAAATAACGGGTATAGAAACTAAGGTCACATTAATACACCAGAACAACCACAACCCAGCTAAGTATCCAAAGTCAATATGACTTCCCGAATGATATTGATGCTGCGGATTGTGTTTCCATGCAGCGTATAAAATCACAAAACCTACAAAGCATCCAAGACAAAAGCTAAGTAAGCTAGCTATTTTGAAAGGTCTCATTTTTCACCTGGTGCATAACGCCCAATTAAGGTGTGAGGCACGCAATACCAATGCTTACGCATACCAYCTTAATCACTACAAACCACGCACAMCAAAATGCCACGCGTGCCGAATCACTCTTAAATTGTTTGTTATGCTGGTCCGTTATGTAGCTGCAGAATTTCTTCTAATACCTTATCAGGGTCACGTCCAGTTATGATGTATTTATTACATTGCGTCCATGTTAAGGAATTTGCTGCACCCCGATGGTTTAAGCTATAGTAGCATCCATCTTT
>NZ_NPKW01000113.1:0-10441 GCF_002265885.1 Vibrio sp. 03_296 | reverse complement strand
GGCAGCGGCAGCCCAAAACATCAAGAAGATAGCGTTGGTGGTGAACTATCTACGAAAAATGGGCTTAAATATGGCAGAAATAAGGCAGATACTTGCTTCTGTATACCCATGTAATGAATGGAAACTTCTGCGCACGATATAACAAAAAATATCACGATCGCGACCTACGGTCGCTTCCAAAAAAGAACCCCACTTAAAAAGCGGGGTTCGTCATCAATCTGAACGGGCTTGCGCCCGTTTTCTCTATATTAGTGATGTTCTTCATTCAACAAGTCATCTTTCGCGGCCATCAAATACTGCACCATCGACCAGTAAGTTAGGAATGTGGCAATGTACAATGCACCGAAACCTAACCAAACCATCCAATCGTCATAACGCCAGATCAATACCCAAAGCGCAAACATTTGACTCACGGTTTTTACCTTGCCCACCCAAGAAACCGCAACGCTGGCACGCTTACCAATTTCTGCCATCCACTCACGCAGTGCTGAAATGATGATTTCTCTTGCAATCATGGTCACGGCTGGAATCGTTACCCATATGGAATGATAGTGTTCTGTAATCAAAATCAAGGCGGTTGCCACTAGTACTTTATCCGCCACTGGATCGATAAACGCACCGAAACGAGACGTTTGACCCAGTTTTCTTGCTAACATCCCATCGAGCCAATCGGTAAAACCGGCAACCCAAAACACCATTGCCGCAGCAAAAGGAGCCCATGAATAGGGAAGATAAAACGCAACGACAAACACTGGGATGAGAAATAATCTCATTAGTGACAATATGTTGGGGATGTTCAAACGCATATTATTATTCTCTTACACTTTGCGCGCTAATGGTGCTGGATTTTCACTATTGTTTCAATGCTTGATAGATAATTTCTGCCAAAGAGTGACTGATGCCCGGCACTTTGGCGATTTCTTCAACACTTGCACGCTTGAGCTCTTGTAAGCCTCCCGTGTATTTCAACAGCGCCTGACGGCGTTTGGGCCCTACGCCTTCAATGCCCTCTAACGCACTCGTTTTGCGCGTTTTTCCGCGCTTCGCTCTGTGCCCAGCGATTGCATGATTGTGGCTTTCATCACGGATGTGCTGGATTAAATGTAGAGCCGGATCATCACTTGGCAAATGAAACTCATCGCCATCAACCGTAATCAAAGTTTCCAAACCTGGTTTACGAGTGACCCCTTTTGCGATACCGATCATGACGGGTCGCTTCGGCCAATCTCCCCAGTATTGCGCGATGATTTCGTGTGCTCGATTAAGTTGCCCTTTACCACCATCAATAAAAATAACGTCTGGAATTTTCTCGACATCCAGTTGTTTGGCGTAACGACGCTCTAAAGCTTGTCCCATGGCTGCATAGTCGTCACCACCTGTGATTCCGGTAATATTGTAGCGACGATACTCTTGCTTAACCGGGCCTTCACTGTTGAACACCACACAAGAGGCAATCGTACTTTCGCCCATGGTATGAGAAATATCAAAACACTCCATACGAGCAATCGAGTCCATCGCAAGGACGTCACGCAATGCCTTAAAGCGTTGATTGATCGTCATCTTATGATTGATTTTGGTCGTCATTGCCGTCAACGCGTTGGTATTCGACAATTTGAGGTAACGACCACGAGACCCAGATGGCGAGGTATGAAACTGTACTTTCCGCCCAGCGACATCACTAAGCGCCAGCTGAATCGCCTCGACATCCGCAGCCAGTTCCTGATTGAGAATGATGCGCGATGGAATCGTCCGAGCTTCGTTGTGGCTCAAATAGTATTGCGTCAAGAAGCTGTCAAACACTTCTTGCGCATTGGTGTTTTGAGGAATCTTAGGAAAATGACTGCGACTTCCCAGAACCTTACCTTGGCGAATCATCAAGATATGGATGCATGCAATGCCGTTTTCTTGTGCAAAACCGAGCACATCCATATCTTCTTGGCTATCTTCCGAAACGTATTGTTGTTCCTGAACACGACGAATCGCTTGGATCTGATCACGAAATTTTGCCGCATCTTCAAATTTAAGCTGCTGGCTTGCCAGTTCCATCTTCTGCACTAAAAGCTCTAGAACTTGGTTATCTTTACCTTGTAAAAATAGACGTAAGTAACCCACCAGCTCGGCATAATCGACATCAGAAATGACACTGCTGACACATGGGCCTGCACAGCGACCAATCTGGTACATCAAACAAGGACGTGTTCGATTCGCATAGACGGTGTCTTCACACTGTCTCACCGGGAAAATCTTCTGGATCAAGTGCAAGGTTTCACGTACTGCACCGGAGTCCGGATAAGGTCCGAAATACTCGCCTTTTCTCTTCTTAGCACCACGATGCAGAGATACCCTAGGATGGCGATGAGCACTAAGGAAAATATAGGGATAAGACTTATCGTCTCGCAGCAGGACGTTATACTTCGGCAAATATTGCTTAATGTAATTGTGCTCAAGAATCAGCGCTTCCGTTTCTGTGTGCGTCACGGTCACATCAATTTTGGCAATATTACTCACCAACGCTTTGGTTTTTTCGCTGTCGACTTTTTTGCGGAAGTAGCTTGAGAGGCGTTTTTTGAGATCTTTGGCTTTACCGACATAAATAACAACAGCCTCGGCGTTATACATTCGATAAACGCCAGGCTGATGAGTTACTGTCTTGAGAAAAGATACCGAATCAAAAATTTGAGTCACACTAGAGAGTCTCGGTATCTAACATTCCGTGGCGAATCGCCAAATGGGTCAACTCTACGTCACCATTAATCGATAGTTTGCTAAACAAACGATAACGATAGCTGTTGACAGTTTTAGGACTGAGATTTAACTGCTCAGAAATATCTGTCACCTTCTGACCTTTCGTGATCATCATCATGATCTGAAGCTCGCGCTCAGAGAGATCCTTGAAAGGGTTTTCGGACGCAGGCGAAAACTGGCTTAACGCCATTTGCTGCGCAATTTCTGGTGAAATATAACGTTGTCCACTGTGGACAATACGAATTGCATTCACCATTTCATCTGGGCCAGCGCCTTTGGTTAAATAACCAGAAGCCCCCGCTTGCATCACTTTAGTTGGAAACGGATTTTCCGTATGAACAGTTAAGACGATGATTTTTACGTCAGGGTTAACACGCAAAATTTTCTTGGTAGCTTCCAAGCCGCCAATACCAGGCATGTTCATATCCATTAAAACGACGTCTGCATGATTGCTACGACACCATTTTACCGCATTCTCACCGCTATCAGCTTCTCCTGCTACGTTCATTCCACGGACGTCTTCAATAATACGTCGTATCCCTGTGCGAACCAGCTCGTGATCATCTACAAGGAAAACATTGATCAAACTTGTATCTCCACACTATTAATTGGCTCTGTTCCACATCAAGTGTGGATATCAGTACAGTTGCCTATATTACTGCATTTACTCTGAAAATGCCTTCTATGAATATGTGCCGAAACGCAAACTTTAGCAAGGACTTATTGGATACGGTGGCAAATATCGGAAGTCACTCTAACAATTTTGTTTTTAAAAGGAGACACTTACTTCGGGCCAATCGTCAGGAATTTTATCTCCATCATATTTATCACGGGCTAGGCGTTCAAACTTTAAGCAAACGTGCAAGAAACAACACTTAATTTCGCGCGCTTGAGTGACAATTTGCTAACATCAGGGCAGTTGTTCTTAATTGGAATTCGGATTTGACCATCACTCACGGTTTTGTCTTAACTCGACATGCACGCGATCGCTTTTCAGGCACTCAAATTGAACTGTGGCTCTCAACAGAAGATGGGCCGCACCAATTGCTTATTGATGGTGAAAAACCAGTGTTTTTCATCGATGATAATCAGTGCGCAGATGCCCAACGCTTAGCAAACGAGTATCATCCCGATGTTCAAGTGGAATTCAAGCCTCTTCCATTAAAAGACTTCTCACACTCCCCTATGGCAGCGTGTTACTGTCAAACCAATCGAGATGCTTATACCCTCTCATCATTATTTACTCAACACGACATTACGGTGTTGGAGTCAGACATTCGCCTAGCCGATCGCTACTTAATGGAACGCTTTATCCGCGGCTCTTTGGCGTTTACTGGCACTTTTAAAACGCAAAATACCCATGTTCAAGTGACCAATGCCAAGTGTCGGCAAGGGGATTACACGCCAACGTTGAAAGTAGTTTCACTCGATTTGGAGTGTTCAGAAAAAGGGATTCTTTATTCCATCGGTTTAGATAGCCCGATGGATAGCCGAGTGATCATGATTGGTGAGCCCGAAGCGGCCGAAACACCCATTCAGTGGGTCCAAGATGAAAAACAATTGCTGCTTGCTTTGATTGCTTGGTTTGAGCAATTTGACCCAGATGTTATCGTCGGCTGGAATGTTATTGATTTTGACTTTCGATTATTGCAAAAGCGCGCAGAATGGCATCAGTTAAAACTGACTCTCGGCCGAGGAAACCAAACCAGTTATTTCCGTTCATCGAGCCAAAGCCAACAAGCATTTATTACCATTCCCGGCCGCGTCGTCCTAGATGGTATTGATACTTTGAAAACCGCCACCTATCACTTTCGTTCTTGGTCACTCGAATCAGTCTCAAGAGAACTATTGGGCGAAGGTAAAGCGATTCACAATGTGCACGATCGCATGGCCGAAATTAATCACATGTTTCGCCACGACAAGCCTTCCCTCGCGAAATACAACTTACAAGATTGCGTCTTGGTGAATCGAATTTTTGCTCACACTCACTTACTTGAGTACGTGATTGAACGATCTAAATTAACGGGCGTCGAACTTGATCGCGTCGGGGGCTCTGTGGCGGCCTTTACCAACCTCTACCTACCGCAACTGCATCGTGCAGGTTACATCGCGCCCAATTTGCAGCCTGAAAATTGGGTTGCAAGCCCCGGTGGTTACGTCATGGACTCACTGCCCGGACTTTACGATTCTGTTTTAGTGCTCGATTTTAAGAGTCTTTATCCATCGATTATTCGATCGTTTCTGATCGACCCACTTGGGTTAGTTGAAGGGCTTAAATTAGAAAGTGGCAAAGCAACACACCAAGCCGTTCCGGGCTTTCGTGGTGGTCAATTTCATCGCACTAAACACTTCCTGCCCGAGATGATCGAAACATTGTGGCAAGCTCGAGATGTCGCGAAACGCAACAACGACAAGGCCTTTTCTCAAGCAATTAAGATCATCATGAACTCTTTCTATGGGGTGCTTGGCTCATCGGGCTGCCGTTTTTTTGATACTCGGTTGGCCTCAAGCATCACGATGCGCGGACATGAAATCATGAAGCAGACAAAACTGCTGATTGAACAACAGGGCTATCAAGTCATATATGGCGATACGGATTCAACCTTTGTTTCGCTCAATGGTCGTTTCGAGCAGCCAGAAGCCGATGCGATTGGTCGCCAATTGGTCAGCCTGATTAACCAATGGTGGAAGCATCATCTTGAGCAAGAGTTCAATTTAAACTCGATCCTTGAACTTGAGTACGAAACCCACTATCGCAAATTTTTGATGCCAACCATCCGTGGTGCCGAAACAGGCTCGAAGAAACGGTATGCAGGATTGATTCAACAAGGTAGCGAAGAGCGAATCGTGTTTAAAGGCTTAGAAAGTGCGAGAACGGACTGGACGTCATTGGCACAACGTTTCCAGCACCAACTCTATATGATGATCTTTCACGACCAAGATCCAACGGACTATGTGCGTGAGATGGTTGAACAAACTCGCGCGGGTGCATTTGATGATGAGCTGGTCTATCAAAAACGCTTACGCAGAAAACTCAGCGACTATCAGAAAAACGTCCCGCCTCAAGTTCGAGCGGCAAGAATGGCAGACGAAATCAATGAGCGCTTAGGGCGCCCACTTCAATATCAAAATCGAGCACGTATTGAGTATCTCATTACGCTCAATGGGCCAGAACCCAAGGAATACCAATCGAGCGCGATCGACTACCAACATTATGTCGATAAACAGCTCAAACCGGTTGCCGATGCCATTCTACCTTTTATTGGTAAAGACTTCTCTCAACTGTCGGATTCACAATTGGGCCTCTTTTGATCTGTTTTCCAGCACAAAGAAAAGCTAGATTTTCTCTATCTCCACTATCGGCTTGATATGATTGGCGTTGATGCAGTATTGGATAAATGAGTTGTGTTGCAGTGAACGGCTGTAATACCAGCCCTGTATCGAGATGTGCTCTTTGGCAGGAATATGGTTCAATTGCTGTTGCGACTCAACGCCTTCAATAACCACTTCTAACCCCAGTTGCTCGGCCACAGAAAGAAGGCTCATGAACACTTTTTTTCCTTTTTCGTTATCAAGTGCCAAAACAAAGGAGCGATCGACTTTAATCGCGTCGACTTCAAATCGATTGAGGTAAGACAACGAGGAGAAACCCGTACCAAAGTCATCAATATACACCGCCACACCTAATTGATGCAGCAGATTAAAAGAACGCGCCAGTACCTGCTCATCCACCAGCAACGTCTCTTCGGTGATTTCAATGTGTACTTGCGACGCGACAGGAGCCAAAATGTATTCCAGCTTATCCATATACTCTTTGTCAGCAAGAAAAGCAGGGGTAAGATTGATACTAACAGGCACATACAGGCCAATGCGATTCCACTCTTGAATGTCTTTTGCAACCGTTTTCAGCACCCAAAGATCCACATCTTTCATCAAGCCCGCTTCTTCGAGCCATGGCAAGAACGTACCCGGATACACCAGCGTACCATCAGGTTCGATAGCTCGAATTAACGCTTCACAACCAACCACACGGCCTGTTTGATGAGAAACTTGCGGTTGATACTCCAGACAAAACTCTTTGCGGCCAATGTGTTCTAATCGTTGTTCAACTTCCTGAGCACGGCGAGCGCGATCATTTGCAGTCGCAATGGGGTCATCTTTCAAGGTGTCCGCTTCTTCTCTGCGTCTCACGTACACCGTATCAAGGAAATCAATTTTGATTTCGCGATTGCTGTACAAACGATTGAGGTTTCTCACCGATGGATAGTAAATCACCACACCAACGGCAATGTTAAAGAGTTGCAGTAGCACCCCACCCCAGTCACCAGATGTTGCTAACCACGCGTTAATAATAATTGGCGCATTAAAAGGCACACTCGCGCTTGGCACGTCGATAACGCCGATTTCAATCGCAAGCAAGGTCGTCACCACATGCACCGCCGGTGTTAAAAAAAACGGTAAAAACATACGAGGATTCAAGATAATGGGCAGACCAAACAGCAAAATTTCATTGACGTTAATTAAGCCAATAGGGATCGAGGCGATCGCTATTAATTTGAGACTTTTCTGCTTCGCAAATAATAACATGGCGACGATTAATGACAGTGTTGCTCCGCTTCCTCCAATGAAGACAAAGGTCCCCATCATGGAAAGGTTCATCGCATAATGCCCTTCACCTCCGGCGACAAAGGTGGAATAGTTCAACGAACTTGCTTGCTGTAACAGCTCAACCAGTGGCAACAGTGCGTAGTAACCGTGAACACCAAGGAACCACAGCAGCGAGTTCATCGCGGCAAAGGCGATACCAAACTCATACGGCTCATTGGCATAATCGAGTTGTACTAATTTCAACCCATCACCAAAGCTGAACATGCTGAATATTAAGTAATTAATAGCGACGACAATAAACGCGGTAAGCAGTGCTGGTAAAACAAGGTTCAACGACTCTTTGACCAGCTTCCCCCCACTGTCGGAGTTAGTAATGCGCAATTGAGGCACGTGCAGCAAATGCGCCAAGATAGGAATAGCGTACAGCGGCGTCACAATCGCAATAACGATGTGAAACATTTTCAACGTGTCATCAGCGGGTACCACGTGACCCACAATAAGGAGAAAAATAATGGAAAGCAGGGCCATCGGTGGGCGAGCCAATTTCCATTGCATCGCCAGCACATAAGAGATGGTAGCCGTCATAAGATAGGGGAAAAATGCCGCAATCGCGTTATGCACATCGTAAAGGGCATTGATCCAGCCACTGCGACCACCGCCAACAAACTCCCCCATACTGGCGAAGAACAGCGCAAAAGCCGATAACATCAAACAGGGAATCAGCCAAATCATCCCTTCGCGAATTGCCTGTAATGATGGGGCAAGTCGTTTGCTCACCTTCTTCAAATTGATGCCAACGACCGTCCACGACAAGCTTGCCTGCTTTTCCATGTGCTGATCCTGTAATCGCCTTCACCTTTTAAAGTTAGCACAGAACAGCGGATAGACTACATTAGCACTCGCTAAATTAAAAATTGAGAACGGTATGATTAGCCGATTTTAAATTCCGTTTTTTGATATTGCTTCACTAGCCACTCACCAAACCCATCCAATAGCCCTACAACCGAACGCTTGGGAATGGCTTGACCCGTCAACAATATCGTTAGACGACGAATCTCGACTTCTTTTTCTGGATGGTATTGAAGGAACTGGCGGCCACACTCTATTGGGTCGTCGTACCAATGCTGATCTTTGTACATCACCAATGAATAGCTTGCCCGCAAAAGTTTTTTAGCGATGACCTTTTGCGGTTCAATTTGTTGCTCAACGGAAGTCGCGCGAGCAATTTTGTTACGATATACGGCAAGCCAATCCTCGACATCCATATTCCAATGCTTAGCGATTTCCCAACTAGGAACATATTCACCAAAACACTCCGCAAGATCACTGCCATACACACAGACACAGCAGTGTTTGAGCATGAAGCCCCAAGTAAAAAGACTGTCTAAAGAAGCTATATCTCGTACTTCCGCCGTTTTTACCGCCACTCCGGTCACTTGGGGAAAACTTTTTTGCACACGCCATTTCAAGGTGTTAAATACCGTGGCTCTTTGCTCGGTAAATGGACGATGGGTAACCACAACAATATCGAGATTCGACTTGCCTTCCTGCGCCGTCTTCCTAGCGACACTGCCATAAACATAGACACTGTGGAGGTTGTCTCCCAAGCCACTTTTTAGGCACATCAATACATCTTTGATAACTGGCTCAAATTTCGCTTGGAAAGGTTGTTTGGGATCGATAACAGGTAGAGTCATTAATCGGATACGAAGTTGATAATTCTAAGAAACGCCCAATCTTCGCTTAGCTTACACGAGGAATCAAGCCTTGAGTGCGCAACTGATCTCGGTCGTCGCGACATTCAGATACAAGAGTAAGACTTTGGTACGCAAATAGACAAGTTATTCGATTCCAGTACTCGCAAGTTACGCAGAGTTGAGTATATAATTCGGCGATTTTGATCAACCCTAAAACGCGATAGGAACTGATATGCCAAAGGCAAGTGAAATTAAAAAAGGTTTTGCAATTGAATCTAACGGCAAAACCCTTCTGGTTAAAGATATCGAAGTAACAACTCCAGGTGGCCGTGGTGGTTCTAAGATCTACAAAATGCGTTGTACCGATCTAGCAACTGGCGCTCGCGTCGAAGAACGTTACAAATCAGACGACGTTCTAGAAACTGTAGAAATGAACAAGAAAGCCGTTTCATTCTCTTACATCGATGGCGATGACTACATCTTCATGGATAACGCAGACTACTCTCAATACGTTTTCAAACACGCTGACGTTGAAGATGATCTGCTGTTCATCAACGAAGATACTCAAGGTATCCACGTTATCCTAGTTAACGGTGAATCAGTAGGCCTAGAGCTTCCTTCATCTGTTGAACTTGTGATTGAAGAGACCGATCCATCAATCAAAGGCGCTTCTGCATCTGCTCGTACTAAACCTGCTCGCCTATCAACTGGCTTAGTAGTACAAGTACCTGAGTACATTGCAACAGGTGATCGCGTGATCATCAATACGGCAGAACGTAAGTACATGAGCCGAGCGTAAGCATGGCAGATTTAATCTCTTACGATGATGCGATAGACGCGGCTTACGACATTTTTCTCGAAATGGCGCCTGATAATCTAGAGCCAGTCGATGTCATTCTGTTTACTGCACAATTTGATGATCGTGGCGCTGCTGAGCTGGTTGATATTAGCGATGATTGGGCTGGTCACGTTGGCTTTGACGTTGACAAAGAGAGCTACGCAGAAGTTCGCATTGGTCTCGTTAATGAAGAAAATGATGTCCTAGACGATGTGTTTGCTCGCATGCTGATTAGCCGCGATCCAGACCAAAAGTTCTGTCACATTCTCTGGAAACGAGATTAAGAAACAACAAGTAGGGTGAGGCGTTGCCGCCTCATCCCTCTTACAGAACCGTACGTACGGGCCTCGTATACGGCTCATGCACACTTCCATTCAGCATAATTGCTGAACACATACCCTGTCTTAACATGCTCGATATTGAACAAACCAAGATCGTTAAACCATTGATTTGGCATCGCATAGCTGGCTAAGGGACTCTGTGCATTTTTCCAGCTACTCATTTGAATTGACCTGAACGGCGGCTTGTAACCAAGCTGTTTCAGCYTGCGGTG
>NZ_NPKW01001129.1:0-379 GCF_002265885.1 Vibrio sp. 03_296 | reverse complement strand
AGAGCAATACCAAGCGTTTGTTGAGCGTTTGCATCAGTGCCCGAATGTGGCCAAACCTTTACGCTATATGAGCCATTTTGGTTGTGCTGACGAGATGAACAACGAGATGACGCCGAAACAAATCGAGCTGTTTTTGTCGCTAACTCGAGGTTGCAAAGGTGAGCGCTCACTTGCCGCTTCCGCCGGATTACTCGCTTGGCAAGAAAGTCAATTGGAGTGGGTACGCCCGGGCATCATTATGTATGGTGTTTCTCCGTTTGGTGATAAGACCGCGTCCGAGCTGGGCTACAAACCAGTGATGACTTTWAAGTCTCATTTAATTGCAGTTCGAGATGTAAAGCGGCGAGTCAGTGGGATATGCGCAACCTGGATCAGCGAA
>NZ_NPKW01001128.1:0-373 GCF_002265885.1 Vibrio sp. 03_296 | reverse complement strand
GCCAATCTGCCTTATGTCATCGCTAACCCATTACACATCAAAAAGTTTTCTGGTGCTCTTGGCAATAAAGCGAAAAACGACCGCCTAGATGCGGCGCTTATCGCCCACTACGCCGAAGCAATCAAGCCAAAACTCACGCAATTAAAAAGTGAAAACATACGTTTAATGAGCGACTTAGTCACTAGACGAAACCAATTACTATCAATGCAAACGATGGAAAAGAATCGACATCAAATCCTTCCTCAATCACTTGCATCTTCAATCAAACCTATCTTAACTGCTCTCAAAATCAGATTGCAAAAGTAGAAAACAGAATCGAAAACTCATAGAAACTTGACCCTGACTACCAAGCTAAAAACGCGATACTGCAGAG
>NZ_NPKW01001127.1:0-364 GCF_002265885.1 Vibrio sp. 03_296 | reverse complement strand
GGATATAGACCGGAACCGAGTGATCTAGCCATGGCGGTGAAGGTTGAGTAACATCAACAATGGAGGACCGAACCGACTAATGTTGAAAAGTTAGGCGGAATGACTTGATGGCTAGGGGTGAAAGGCCAATCCAAACTCGGAGATAGCTGGTTCTCCCCGAAAGCTATTTAGGTAGCGCCTCGGACGAATACGTACTGGGGGTAGAGCACTGTTAAGCTAGGGGGTCATCCCGACTTACCAACCCTTTGCAAACTCCGAATACCAGTAAGTACTATCCGGGAGACACACGGCGGGTGCTAACGTCCGTCGTGGAGAGGGAAACAACCCAGACCGCCAGCTAAGGTCCCAAATTACAGCTAAGTGG
>NZ_NPKW01001126.1:0-413 GCF_002265885.1 Vibrio sp. 03_296 | reverse complement strand
TCTTCTGGGTCTCGAGCCCGCATTTCGCAAGCAAGAGTTAGCTTATTATGAATACAAATACACTTCAAAACATTAATGTCGGCGTTGATACAGGTAAGACACAACTTGATATCTATATCCGCCCTCTCGATATCTATTTTAATGTCACAAATGATGAAAAAGGCATCAAACAAGCCGTTCGCACTATTGCTAAATATCATCCAGAACGGATTGTTATTGAAGCAACCGGTCGATTGGAGATGCCATTCATCTTAGCGTGTGAAAAGCCAATCTGCCTTATGTCATCGCTAACCCATTACACATCAAAAGTTTTCTGGTGCTCTTGGCAATAAAGCGAAAAACGACCGCCTAGATGCGGCGCTTATCGCCCACTACGCCGAAGCAATCAAGCCAAAACTCACGCAATTAAAAAG
>NZ_NPKW01001125.1:0-453 GCF_002265885.1 Vibrio sp. 03_296 | reverse complement strand
AACCCTTAAAGATGGTGGGCGATACCGGGTTCGAACCAGTGACCCCCTGCTTGTAAGGCAGGTGCTCTCCCAACTGAGCTAATCGCCCACATTATTTGTTTTCCCGTGGAAGGAAATGGTGGGTCGTGCAGGATTCGAACCTGCGACCAATTGATTAAAAGTCAACTGCTCTACCAACTGAGCTAACGACCCATGGTATCCCGTAGGGAGTCGAACCCCTGTTACCGCCGTGAAAGGGCGGTGTCCTAGGCCTCTAGACGAACGGGACACTAAGATACTCTAAACTTTCTAAACCATATCAATCTGTGTGAACACTCATCGCAATAATCATCGTATAAGGAGGTGATCCAGCGCCAGGTTCCCCTAGCGCTACCTTGTTACGACTTCACCCCAGTCATGAACCACAAAGTGGTGAGCGTCCTCCCGAAGGTTAAACTACCCACTTCTTTGCAG
>NZ_NPKW01001124.1:0-680 GCF_002265885.1 Vibrio sp. 03_296 | reverse complement strand
CCCTTGGTTATGCCTGATTTACCTATACACACTTCCCGTCGAGGCATTGGGCTGTTCTATCTATTGCTAGGTTACCCAAGTTGTACAGGCCTACTATCAGGTTTCTGTTCGTCACAACCAAGTTTTGCCGTTTGCTTCCTTTAGGTTTCACCTCACGGTGAACACCCTTGCATAGGCTAACGGTTCTCGCTCGACTGAGCCCGTAGAGGACTTTCACCTCCTAGATCAACGCCATGCTCGGCGCACAATGAAAAAGGCTCTGAACTTTCGTTCAGAGCCTTGGATATGGCAGGGGTGGAGAGATTCGAACTCCCAACACGCGGATTTGGAATCCGCTGCTCTGCCAATTGGAGCTACACCCCTGTAGTTCGTTTTTAATGAGACGACTCTCGAATAAGTGGCGGAGCGGACGGGACTCGAACCCGCGACCCCCGGCGTGACAGGCCGGTATTCTAACCAACTGAACTACCGCTCCGCACTGGTTAGACCTAAGTCTAAATTAAAAGCCTGGCGATGTTCTACTCTCACATGGGGAAACCCCACACTACCATCGACGCTATTTCGTTTCACTTCTGAGTTCGGAATGGGTTCAGGTGGGTCCAAAACGCTATGGTCGCCAAGCAAATTCTTAAAATTCGGAAGCTGTTTGCGTTCTCTACACATTCAATTCGTTCTTGCTT
>NZ_NPKW01001123.1:0-776 GCF_002265885.1 Vibrio sp. 03_296 | reverse complement strand
TTGACAAGTCCATATCCACGACATGCTGCATACCATAACGACGGATGAACATGGTGGCTTTGTTTATGGCGTCGTGACAACTTCGATTTGGGCGGTATCCAAAGCTTGATGGATGGAACTGCTCTTCGAAAATAGGGGTTAAGAGGTCGTTTAGGGTTTGTTGGACAACTCTGTCCCGAACTGTCGGGATGCCAAGCAATCTCACTCCACCGCCGTCTTTCGGGATTTCTACCCGTCTGACCGGCTGTGGTTGGTACTGCTTGGTTTTGAGTTCAGAGAGGAGTTGGTCAAGGTTATCACTCAGATTTGAGGCGAAGTCGCTCAGGCTCTGCCTATCTATTCCGGCCGCGCCTTTCGCTTTACACACCTTTTTAAATCCTCTGTATAGTCGCTCTTTATTGAGCAAGTGACCGTACAGACTGTAATAAACTCTCAACGTCTCTCCTTGGGTTGTGTGCTGTGTGGGGGCAGGATGCTTTCTTCAGTGTCGGTTTGTTTCACTTTGCTGTTTAGCTTTCTAGCTCAATGGCAATTGACTAAAGTGAGCCAAAGTTACTCCCGTGCACGGTTTCTCGTTGTCGTCTTCTGCTTCCACAGGTGACCACGCCGGAATACCCCGATAGCGAATCGGTTTGGGTGCCACTAAAAAAAAACATCTGCTCATCACAGACTTAAAGTGTACTTCCTCCCTTCGCAACACTCGCTTGCTTTTGGCAAATGCGGTGCCCCATCAGACGCGATGCTAATGGTCAGCTCGGTTTTCTCCTCCACGCCAT
>NZ_NPKW01001122.1:0-796 GCF_002265885.1 Vibrio sp. 03_296 | reverse complement strand
ATGGGGTGAAGTTCCTTGGCGTTGAAATCGGGGAACAATACACCCGAATTCAGCCCAAGAAACTGGCTCTGTTCAAACAGAAGTTGAAGCAGATGAGCAAACGTAATGGCGGAAAGCCATTAGTGCAGGTCATCAACGAGCTAAATCCCGTTTTACGAGGGTTCAGTCAGTACTTCAGGATCGCCAATACCAGCAGGGAGTTCTCGCGAATAGCAGGATGGTTAAGGCGCAGACTGCGCAGCATCCAGTTAAAATTATGGAAGAAACCGACACGGTTGCACCGGAGGCTGAAACAGCTTGGTTACAAGCCGCCGTTCAGGTCAATTCAAATGAGTAGCTGGAAAAATGCGCAGAGTCCCTTAGCCAGTTATGCGATGCCAAATCAATGGTTTAACGATCTTGGTTTGTTCAATATCGAGCATGTTAGGACAGGGTACGTGTTCAGCAATTATGCTGAATGGAAGTGTGCATGAGCCGTATACGAGGTCCGTACGTACGGTTCTGTAAGAGGGATGAGGCGGCAACGCCTCACCCTACTTGTTGTTTGCCCAGCGAAGCTGGCAAACCCGTCGGGTTGAAAGAAGCCCGAATCGCCCTGACTGAGGGGAAGATAATCCGAATTGCAAGGGCGTTGCTGGCCAACGGCAGAGTCTGAAGGAAGCAATAGGAAGTTAACAGTACACAACGTAAGTGAACCTGCTTCGGCAGCATAGGTGGGTAAGCGTCCGAAACATCGCAAAGCCCAATACTCAGTCAGATCTATGCTGTGCTTGAGGGTGGCATTGTTAACAGGGAG
>NZ_NPKW01001121.1:0-446 GCF_002265885.1 Vibrio sp. 03_296 | reverse complement strand
TTCACACAGATTGATACGGTTTAGATTAGAGCATCTAGTGGGTCTGTAGCTCAGGTGGTTAGAGCGTACGCCTGATAAGCGTAAGGTCGGTGGTTCGAGTCCACTCAGACCCACCACGTCAACGATGGGGTTATAGCGTCAGCTGGGAGAGCGCCTGCCTTGCACGCAGGAGGTCTGCGGTTCGATCCCGCATAGCTCCACCATCTTTAAGGGTTTTTCCTTAAGAATCTTTAAACATGGTTTTCATTAGAAAATCTTGCTCTTTAACAATTTGGAAAGCTGACAAAACAACAATTTATTGTTGTTTGTAAAGTTCTCAATGTTTGTCTTTAAGACAAACACCAACAAACACATTCAAGTGTTCTTGGGAATGTCACTGTTAAGTGACTATTCGAAATTGAGTCCGGCAAAATCAACGCTATCTCGCTCATTCAAATAATGAGATA
>NZ_NPKW01001120.1:0-460 GCF_002265885.1 Vibrio sp. 03_296 | reverse complement strand
AAGGTAAGTCAGAGCGGGTCATGATTTTGCTCATTCTTACGTTGAGCGACTCGCTTGTTCTATCATCCATTTGCCCGATAAAAGTGTAACCAGTCATTCTGTCGACTAAAGTCACGATACAGTGCTTGGTTCCGCGGCCAACGACAGTATCAATTTCCCAATGACCAGGCTCTTTTCGATGCTCAGCGTTTTCTGGTCTTTCGGCAATATGACGCTTATTTGCAAGCCGTCCTCGACTGTCTTTTGAGTTGTACCTTTTACGCCTTTTCTTGGAAGATTGCCGTAGGTGTTTCCATAGCGTTCCACCGAGAGCTTTGTCGTTCCAAATGTGCTGATAAATGAGCTCGTGGCTCATTGTTGGATAGCCTCTCATTCTTAGATATCCGACGATTTGGTCAGGGCTCCAATCCAGTCGTAGCAAGGCCTCAGGTAACCTAAAGTCGCTTTTGCTGTAGCGCTT
>NZ_NPKW01000112.1:0-45118 GCF_002265885.1 Vibrio sp. 03_296 | reverse complement strand
GGCAGCGGCAGCCCAAAACATCAAGAAGATAGCGTTGGTGGTGAACTATCTACGAAAAATGGGCTTAAATATGGCAGAAATAAGGCAGATACTTGCTTCTGTATACCCGTGTAATGAATGGAAACTTCATGCGCACGATATAACAAAAAAAATCACGATCGCGACCTACGGTCGCTTCCAAAAAAGAACCCCACTTAAAAAGCGGGGTTCGTCATCAATCTGACACCCCGCAAGCGCGGGGTGTTTTTTGAAGCTTCAATCTAAGCGATTAATTCAATGAAGAATTAAGCTTGGCCTTTCACTTCTTTAAGACCGTTGAAAGGAGCACGACCAGCTAGAGCTTCCTCGATACGGATTCGTTGGTTGCTTTCTTTTAGGCATAGCAGCAACACGGTCAGAACGGCTCATCGCTCTTTAACTCTATTCTCTAAAAACAAAACCCCCGCCGTAGCGAGGGTTTTACAGTTAGATAACCAACGTTAATTCTGTTGCGAATTAAGCTTGGCCTTTCACTTCTTTAAGACCGTTGAAAGGAGCACGACCAGCTAGAGCTTCCTCGATACGGATTAGTTGGTTGTACTTAGCAACACGGTCAGAACGGCTCATAGAACCAGTCTTGATTTGACCTGCTGCAGTACCTACCGCTAGGTCAGCGATAGTTGCATCTTCAGTTTCGCCAGAACGGTGAGAGATTACTGCTGTGTAACCTGCGTCTTTAGCCATCTTGATTGCAGCTAGAGTCTCAGTTAGAGAACCGATTTGGTTGAACTTGATTAGGATAGAGTTAGCGATGCCTTTCTCGATACCTTCAGCTAGGATCTTAGTGTTTGTAACGAATAGATCGTCACCAACTAGTTGGATCTTGTCGCCTAGAAGTTGAGTTTGGTGTGCGAAACCAGCCCAATCAGACTCGTCTAGACCATCTTCGATAGATACGATTGGGAATTGCTCAACTAGACCAGCTAGGTAGTGGTTGAACTCTTCAGAAGTGAACGTTTTGCCTTCACCTTTCAAGTTGTAGATACCAGCTTCTTTGTCGAAGAACTCAGATGCTGCACAGTCCATAGCTAGAGTAACGTCTTTACCTAGTACGTAACCTGCTGCTGCAACTGCTTCTGCGATAACTTCTAGCGCTTCAGCGTTAGACTTAAGGTTAGGAGCGAAACCACCTTCGTCACCAACTGCAGTGTTGTAACCTTTAGACTTAAGAACTTTAGCTAGGTTGTGGAATACTTCCGCACCCATGCGAACTGCTTCTTTCAGAGTTTTTGCGCCAACTGGTTGGATCATGAACTCTTGGATGTCAACGTTGTTGTCTGCGTGCTCACCACCGTTGATGATGTTCATCATTGGTAGAGGCATAGAGAACTGACCAGCAGTACCGTTTAGCTCAGCGATGTGCTCGTATAGAGGCATGCCTTTAGAAGCAGCAGCAGCTTTAGCGTTAGCTAGAGAAACAGCTAGGATAGCGTTCGCACCAAACTTAGATTTGTTTTCAGTGCCGTCTAGCTCGATCATGATAGCGTCGATTGCTGCTTGATCTTTCGCATCTTTACCAACTAGAGCGTCAGCGATTGCACCGTTTACCGCTTCAATAGCTTTAAGAACACCTTTACCTAGGAAACGTGCTTTGTCACCGTCACGTAGCTCAAGCGCTTCGCGAGAACCAGTAGATGCGCCAGATGGAGCTGCTGCCATACCTACGAAACCGCCTTCTAGGTGTACTTCAGCTTCAACAGTTGGGTTACCACGTGAGTCGATGATTTCACGACCTAGAACTTTAACGATCTTAGACATTAATGTTTCCTCTCGTTCAAATATAAATGTCAAATTTAAAGGGCGGCAGCACAACCTTTGCAACCGCCCGTATCCTTTTACTTCAGTTCGCCGCGCGCGTTTTCACCCGCTGCTTTAATAAAGCCAGAGAACAGTGGGTGACCGTCACGTGGCGTAGAAGTGAACTCTGGGTGGAACTGAGCTGCCACAAACCATGGGTGGTTCGGGTTTTCGATCATCTCAACCAGTTTCTTGTCCGCAGACAGACCTGATACTTTTAGGCCTGCTTTTTCAATTTGTGGACGAAGATTATTGTTCACTTCGTAACGGTGGCGGTGACGTTCATGAATCGTATCGCTACCGTATAGCTCACGAGCTTTAGTGCCTTTCGCTAGGTGACAGAGTTGCGAACCTAGACGCATAGTACCACCAAGATTCGATGATTCAGTACGTTCTTCAACGTTACCTTCACTATCCACCCATTCAGTGATCAAACCTACCACAGGGTACTTGGTGTCTTTGTTAAATTCTGTTGAATGTGCACCTTCCATACCCGCAACGTTGCGCGCGTATTCAATCAGTGCCACTTGCATACCTAAGCAAATACCTAGGTAAGGAACTTTGTTCTCACGAGCGTATTTCGCCGCAAGAATCTTGCCTTCGATACCACGGTCGCCAAAGCCACCAGGTACAAGGATTGCGTCAAGCCCTTGAAGAACTTCAACGCCTTTGGTTTCTACGTCCTGAGAGTCTACATATTTAATGTTAACGCTCAAGCGATTTTTCAAACCTGCATGTTTAAGCGCTTCGTTTACTGATTTATACGCATCAGGTAGTTCGATGTATTTACCCACCATACCGATAGTAACCTCGCCAGTTGGGTTCGCTTCTTCGTAAATCACCTGTTCCCATTCAGACAGGTCCGCTTCAGGAGCAGAAATGCCGAAACGCGCACAAACGAGATCATCAAGACCTTGAGATTTGATCAGTTGAGGGATCTTGTAGATAGAGTCTACATCCTTCATTGAGATTACCGCTTTCTCAGGAACGTTACAGAACAGCGCAATCTTCTTACGCTCGTTCGCTGGGATCATGCGATCTGAGCGGCAAACTAGAATATCTGGTTGGATACCAATTGATAGCAGCTCTTTAACAGAGTGCTGAGTCGGTTTTGTTTTCACTTCGCCTGCAGCTGCAAGGTAAGGAACGAGTGTTAGGTGCATGAACATAGCGCGTTCACGGCCGATTTCAACGGCTAGCTGACGAATCGCTTCCATAAATGGTAGAGATTCGATATCACCAACAGTACCACCGACTTCAACGATCGCAACGTCGTGGCCTTGAGAACCATTGATCACGCGGTCTTTGATATCGTTTGTGATATGAGGGATAACTTGGATAGTTGCACCTAGGTAGTCACCGCGACGCTCTTTCGCGAGAACGTCTGAGTAAACACGACCTGCAGTGAAGTTGTTGCGCTTAGTCATCTTAGTGCGGATGAAACGCTCGTAGTGACCAAGGTCTAGGTCTGTTTCGGCGCCATCTTCTGTAACGAACACTTCACCATGTTGAGTTGGGCTCATTGTGCCTGGATCAACGTTGATGTAAGGGTCAAGCTTCATCATAGTCACTTTAAGACCACGAGCTTCTAAAATCGCTGCAAGAGATGCTGCTGCAATACCTTTACCTAGAGAGGATACAACCCCGCCAGTAACAAAAATGTAATTTGTCGTCATGTTTAACCTGAAATTGGTTGAATGAGGGAAACGGATTTCTTCTGGACGGGACGAAAATATACCAGAAGACCCTAACCGCCACAACGTGAAATCTATCACACGCCAATTTTTTATTTTTTGCTTCAAATCAAAGTGGATAAACACCAATCGAGTTGAATAAAAAATAGTTGAGTCAAATGTGTCTCAAATTTCTACTCGGCCACTTGACCGCGTTCCGCGCGTTTCACTTGCTCCCAAATGGCATCTAACTCTGCTAAATCACACTCTTCAAGCTTCTTACCCTTCGCGTGCACACCTTGCTCTACTTGTTTGAATCGATTAGAAAACTTGAGATTTGCCTTACTCAATGCGGCTTCTGGATTGACCTGTAAATGGCGCGCTAAGTTGACGGTGGCGAACAGTAGATCCCCCAGCTCAAGCTCCACTTTTTCCTCATCGACATCGACTTGAAGCGCCTCTTCCACCACTTCATCAATTTCTTCTTTGGCTTTGTCGACCACAGGCCCAAGTGAATCCCAATCAAAACCATAATGGGCGCATTTTTTCTGGATCTTTGTAGCACGCATTAATGCAGGTAGAGAGTTTGGTATTGAGTCTAGAATACTTTGCTCATTTTTGCCTATTTGCGCTTTCTCTTTGGCCTTTTCCGCTTCCCAATTGGCATTTATTTCTGCTTCTGTCTCAAATTCGACTTGGCCGAACACATGGGGATGACGGCGGGTAAGTTTTTCGTTCACGGTTTCGACCACGGCGGAAAAATCAAACAACCCCTGCTCTTTTGCTAACTGGCTGTAGAAAATCACCTGGAACAACAGATCGCCCAACTCTTCCTGCAAATTAGGCCAATCGCGATTATGAATCGCATCCACCACTTCGTACGTTTCTTCGATAGTGTGAGGAACAATGGTGTCGAAGCTCTGCTTTAAATCCCAAGGACAACCACTTTTCGGGTCGCGTAGCTTCGCCATGATTTGCTCTAATTGTTCAATTGGATGACTCATTTCTTGTCCCTTAAACACAAGTTTTCTCACTAGGAGCTCTTTTAAACAAAAAGGTGAGCAGCATAACCACTCACCTTTATTTCTCATTCTTCCCGTACGTTAGGGAAAGAGTACTTTTATTTTTACTAAGTAGTTGGCTCTTTTAACAAGGCGGTAATCTTGTAAGTCTCCTGAGCATAGCTCGCCTATGTGATGGAGCGAAACAAGTGAAACCAACGCAGTTAGAAAGCCAAATACGACGTAAAAATTAGCCTAGGCGTTTCACCGACATCACATCCTTGATCTGCTCAACACGCTTCATGATGCGAGTCAGCACCTCGATGTTGGTCACTTCGAGTTCGAAATCCATCACATTGAGATGGGTGCGGTAATCAAGCCTACTCTTCATGCTGATGACTTTGATTTTCTCATTCGCCAACATGGTGGTGATGTCTTTTAGCAAACCACTTCGCTCCATCGCCTCAACGCGCACGGTCAGCATGTAAGAGCCCACAACATCACTTCCCCAAACAGTATCTATGATACGTTCTGGGGCGTGGTGGCGCAGTTCTTCAAGCTGTTCACAGTCGGCTCGGTGTACTGAAATGCCACGACCTTGCGTAATGTAACCACAGATCTCATCACCCGGTATTGGTTGACAGCAGCGGGCTAAGTGAGACATCAGGTTATCAACCCCTTGCACAACCACGGCATCTTTGCGTGGACGTGTTGGGCTAACTGCGGCTTTATTGCCTGCTTCTTGCAGTCTTTCGAGCGCTTGACGATCTTCTTCTTCAGCCGTTGGTTTGTTCACCAGGGCATTAATGTGATTCAAGATTTGGTTAATACGCAAATCACCACTGCCGACCCCCACGTACAACTCATCGGCTGACTTCACGTTAAAACGTTTGACGGCGTATTGCTCTGCGTCTTTTAACGTTGCACCAATTTTCGCCAGTTCGTTTTCAAGGATCTCACGGCCAGCTTCGAGGTTTTTCTCACGGCTTTGTTTGCGGAACCAAGCGTTGATTTTCGCCCGAGCACGACCTGAAGTCACAAACCCCAATGAGGGGTTTAACCAATCGCGGGACGGGTTCGGCTCTTTCTGGGTGATGATTTCAACTTGATCACCCATGTTGAGTTTGTGGGTGAATGGAACGATGCGCCCTGCCACCTTGGCACCGATACAGCGATGACCCACCTCTGAGTGAATATGGTAAGCAAAATCGAGTGGCGTTGCGCCCATTGGCAAATCGACGACATCACCACGCGGGGTAAAGGCGTAAACGCGGTCATCAAACACTTGGCTGCGCAGCTCGTCGAGCATTTCGCCCGAGTCTGACATCTCTTCTTGCCAATCCAGCAGTTTACGTAGCCAAGTGATTTTCTCATCGTAACCACTGCGGCCACTGCTGCTGCCTTCTTTGTATTTCCAGTGCGCGGCTACCCCGAGTTCCGAATCTTCATGCATCTGCTTGGTGCGGATTTGAATCTCGATGGTTTTGCCTTCTGGGCCGAGCACCACGGTGTGAATCGACTGATAACCATTCGGTTTTGGGTTGGCGACATAGTCGTCGAACTCGCTTGGCAGATGCTTATATTTGGTGTGCACCACACCTAATGCGGCGTAACAATCTTGCAGTTTATCGGCAATAATCCGCACCGCACGCACGTCAAACAGCTCATCAAACTCTAAGCTCTTCTTCTGCATTTTGCGCCAAATACTATAGATATGTTTAGGGCGCCCACTGACTTCGGCGTTAATGCCGCACTCTTTCATTTCTTCAGAAAGGTCATCGACAAAGTCTTTGATGTATTGTTCGCGCACAATACGACGCTCAGACAACTGCTTAGCAATTTGCTTGTAGGTATCTGGCTGTTGATAGCGGAAAGCGTAATCTTCAATTTCCCACTTTAACTGACCAATGCCTAAACGGTTGGCCAGCGGCGCATAGATATTGGCACACTCTTTGGCTGCGGCGCGGCGCACTTCATCTGGTGCTTTTTTCACTTCAATCAGGTTGCAGATACGCTCAGCCAATTTGATGACCACGCAGCGGAAATCATCCACCATCGCCAGCAACATACGACGTACATTGTCAACTTGCGCCGAAGCCGCACTGCCTTCAAGAGTGATGTTTAGCTGGCCAATCGCCGCCATCTCATCCACGCCATCAATCAGCTTGATGATCTCTTTACTGTAGTGCTCTTCTAATGGCTCGCGTGCAAAAGCGCCACTTGAGACTAATGGGAACAGTTGCGCGGCAACCAAGGTGGCCTTATCCATGGATAAGGTGACGAGAATTTCAATCATTTCTCGCCCCCGCCACAACAGAAGTTCGGCGTGTTCGTGACCTTGCAGAATGGTCTGACAGTGGCGATAGACTTCAATAAGACGCTTGGAGACGCCCGCGTCTTGTTTCAGGCTTGCCACCCAGCTTTCCAGCTCAAACTGTTCGTTTTGATTCAAATGTGCGCTTCTTACCGCAACCATCTTATTATCCTAATATTGCTTTTTCAGTTTCGACTAACAACATCCCAGTTAGTTCGTTTTGTCCCAATCAAACGATGGCTTTCTCACCATATGGTTTATTTTTCAAACAGCGCCATCGATTCGAGGTGACTGGTATAAGGGAACATGTCCAACATACCTAATTTGGTTAAGCGATAACCTTGCTCCAACAGGCTTTGGCTATCCCTTGCAAGGGTAGCAGGATTACACGAAACATAAACCACTCTTTTCGCACCGAGTGCTGAAACCTGCTCGATGATACCACTTGCTCCAGCCCTTGCTGGATCAAGTAAAATCTTATCAAACTTCTCGCTCGCCCAAGGCTGCCCGACAAAATCCTGTTCCAGATTAGCGTGGAAAAATTGCGCGTTATTGATTTGGTTCAAAGACGCGTTGATTGCTGCTTTTTGCACCATTTCATCCACCCCTTCCACCCCGGTCACCGAGTTAGCTTTACTGGCGATCGGCAAGCTAAAATTTCCTAGACCACAGAAGAGATCTAACACACGGTCGCTGCTTTGCGGGTCTAACCACTCAAGCGCTTGAACCACCATCTGTTGGTTTACCTTTTGGTTCACCTGAATAAAGTTGTTGGGCTCAAATGGCACTTTAAAGCCAATTTCTTGGTAGTACGGTGCTTCGCCAGAAATACGCTCGAGCTGATCGCTTGCGGGCATAAGGTAAAGCGTGGCTTGATGTTGTTCTGCGCATTGACGCAACTTAGCCACGTCTTCATCCAACAATGGGCCTGTATGTCGCAGCGTGATGACCGCACCGTTGTCTGCCGCCACCAGTTCAACATGGCCTAAGTGCTCAGGATGATGGAAATCGCTCAAGATCGCTTTAAGCTCTGGCAGCAAGCACTCAAGCTCAGCAACTAATACCGGGCACTGAGTGATATTTTCGATTTGCTTGCTCTGTTTACGGCGAAATCCAAACTGCAACTGACGCGATTTTTTGTCCCACAACAGGCTGACGCGCGCACGACGACGATACGCCTTCTCAAGCCCCGTTACTGGTGGTGATAAAAGGATCTCACTGCCGGAAAATTTCTTCATTAATTGCTGCAGAGTGCGCTGCTTATAAGCCAGTTGGGCTTGGTAATCCATGTGCTGCATGTCGCAACCACCACACTGATTAAAATGAGGACAGAATGGTTCAACACGCTCCGCCGCCGGTTTGAGCAATTTGATCAATTTGCCGCGCGCAAACTTACTCTTGCTCTCCGTAAGCTGTGTCACCACCTCTTCCCCTGGCAAAGTGCCATCAATAAAAAGCGGCTTTTTGTTGAGATAGGCGATCCCCGCCCCTTGATGGTCGAGTTTTTCCACCAACACCTGCTGATGTTTGCTTTCGGGTTGAAGTTTCTTTTTCGGTTGGAAAAAACGTGCCATGCTCAATTACCTGAATGATTTACTCAAATTTGTTTTACCGCTTCACTATTCTGCTGCGCAATCGTTGTGCCGGTGAGCGGTTGTGATTATGCTTAGCGACTATCCGGCTGGGTCACTGACATACTAGTGGCGCCTATTTTCCCATATCCAGACCTTGATGTAATTAGATAACATGACCAGATATGGCTTACGAGCACGTGTAATTACGCTCACCCTAGCGCCAACCTTGATCATAGGGTTGTTGCTCAGTAGTTTTTTCTCTTTCAATCGCTATCAAGATCTGGAACGTCAGGTGATCACCACTGGCAACAGCATTATTGAGCCGATCGCCATCGCCAGCGAGCCTCATCTGCTTTCTGAAAGCCGAGAGGCCGTGAGACGCTTAGTCAGCTATGCCCACCGCAAAAACTCCAATTTGGTGCGCAGTATTGCGGTCTTTGATGGCAAACACGAACTGTTCGTTACCTCTAACTTTCATCCTGATTTTGAGTCGTTAACCTACCCGAAAGACCAACCGATCCCGCTTTTGGGCAACGCAGAAATCCGCAGCGACACCATGATTTTGCGTGTTCCTGTCCTCTCCGAAGGCCACTATTTGAGTGATTTGGCCGAACCAGGTGAAGCCACCCGAGCCATTGGTTACATTGCCGTTGAGTTAGACCTCTCTTCGCTGCGCCTACAACAGTACCAAGAAGTCTTCTCTGCTTTCCTCGTGCTAATCCTTGGTTTGGGCTTAGCGAGCGTGTTTGCTTCGCGACTAATGCAGGATGTGACCCAACCGATTACGCACATGAAGAACGTGGTCGATCGCATTCGCCGTGGTCAATTAGATGTGCGAATTGAAGGCAAAATGCACGGCGAATTGGATTCGTTGAAAAACGGTATCAACGCGATGGCGATTTCGTTGTCGGAATATCACGTTGAGATGCAGCACAGCATTGACCAAGCCACCTCCGACTTACGAGAAACACTCGAGCAGCTCGAGATTCAAAACGTTGAGCTGGATATCGCCAAAAAACGCGCCCAAGAAGCGGCAAGAGTGAAATCCGAGTTTCTTGCCAATATGTCACACGAGCTTCGTACGCCACTCAATGGCGTGATTGGCTTTACTCGTCAGATGCTCAAAACGCAGCTGACTAACAGCCAAACCGACTATTTGCAGACGATTGAAAAGTCGGCCAACAACCTGCTCAATATCATCAATGACATTCTAGACTTCTCGAAACTGGAAGCAGGCAAGTTAGCACTGGAAAACATTCCATTCGATTTCCGTGAAAGCCTAGAAGAGGTTATCAGCCTTCAAGCCACCAGTGCACATGAAAAAGGTCTGGAGATTACCCTTAAGATTGATCCGAGAATCCCTGAAGGTGTCGTGGGCGATCCACTGCGTATTCAGCAAGTGCTGACAAACTTGGTGGGTAACTCGATTAAGTTTACAGAGCGCGGCAATATCGATGTCAGTGTGGAAATGCGTGCTCAATCGGGCGACAGTATTGACCTGCAATTTATGGTGAAAGATACGGGTATCGGTATTTCTGAGCGACAGCAAGCGCAGCTTTTCCAAGCCTTTAGTCAGGCCGACGCCAGTATTTCTCGTCGCTACGGTGGCACTGGGCTTGGGTTGGTTATTACCCAGAAACTGGTCAGTCAAATGGGCGGTGAGATCAGCCTTACCAGCCGACTTCACCAAGGTTCAACCTTCTGGTTCACCTTGCGTCTGCACTCCACACAAATGCCGATGAGCGATTCGATAGAAGCCGACTATCTGCAAGGCAAAGAACTGCTGTTGATTGAGCCAAACATGCAAGCGGCGGCGGTCACCCAGCAAGTCCTAACGCAAGAAGGCATCAATGTCACCTACCGCTCGCTCTTACCAGACAATGCCAAAGGCTACGATTTTGTCCTGCTGAGTTTAGCGGTAAACCAAGTGTACGAATTAGAAACCATTGAAAACTGGTTAAGCCGAGCACTGCACATCTCTGCCAACACCATTTTGGCTATCCCTAGCACTGAGTTAGCTCTGGCGGATCAATTGACCGAACGTTTTGGCATTCAATGCTTAACCAAGCCGCTAGGTCGAAGAAAACTGCTGCAAAGCCTCGCGGCAAAACAAACCTTACAACCTTTGCTTCCGGCGCCTGAAAACACGCAAGCAGAACGTTCTTCCCTGTCGGTACTGGCCGTGGATGATAACCCGGCCAACCTAAAACTGATCACCGCGCTCCTCGCAGAACGAGTGGTTTCGGTCACCTCTTGCAGTTCAGGTCAAGACGCCGTCGATATTGCCACCAGCCGCCAATTTGATCTGATCTTTATGGATATTCAAATGCCGAAAATGGATGGGGTGACGGCTTGTAAGTTGATTAAACAAACCGAACTCAATGCCAACACGCCAGTCATCGCGGTAACGGCACACGCCATGAGCGGTGAGCGTGACCGCCTACTCAAGGCTGGCATGGATGATTACCTCACCAAACCCATCGAAGAACATATTTTGCAGCAAGTGCTGATCCACTGGAATCCCAACACCTGCGATAGCCAAGTTGAAAAGATCTCTCCAAGCTATATTGCGGCCGAAGAGAGCAGTGTGGATCAGAACATCGCACGCAGCAGCGACATCATCATTGATTGGCAAGCAGCACTGAAGCAATCTGCTAACAAGGAAGATTTGGCAAAAGATATGCTGAGAATGTTGGTGGAATTCATTCCTGAAGTGGAGAGCGTTGTCGAGCTCGCGTTAGAGCAGGAAGACTACCCGCGTGACGAACTGATTCATGTCATCCATAAGCTGCATGGCAGCAGCTCTTACTGTGGTGTGCCACGCTTAAAGGCGCTCTGCGCCACCATAGAACAATCTTTACGCAGTAATGCAGAGCTGATGGATGTCGAGCCAGAACTGTTTGAACTGCAAGATGAGATGCTCAAGGTATCCACCACCGCGCAGTTGTATCTCGCCTAATGCCATTAAAAGAAAACCGCCGTCATGGCGGTTTTCTTTTCTTTCTCAACAACCACTCTATTCACGGCCTTGCGACAAACCATTTAACGGATCAGTTGCCTACCGACTGGCTAACCGGTCGGCGAAAAAAACGCGCAGTGTTTTTCCCATCCTGTTTGGCAAGGTACATTGCATTATCAGCTTGAAGCAGCAACTTCTCCATATCGGCTTTTGCGGCCGTTGCCGTCGCAATGCCGATACTGCAACCAACATGTACTTGCAGTTGTTTCACTTCAATCGGCGTATTGCTCGACTCAATTAACTGCTCCGCAAACGCCAATAAAAAGGCTTCCATTTTTTCTGGCCCATCACGATGTGGCAAGTAGATAACAAACTCATCCCCACCAATCCGACCCACGACACTTTGATTAAAATGCTCTTGGGTCAGATGAAGGTAACGATTCGCAATGGTGGATAACACGGCATCACCCACTGCATGCCCATGGCTGTCATTGACGGCTTTAAAACCATCCAAATCAATGAGTAACAGTGACAAATAAGCCTCACTGTGTTTCATGTGTGAAAAGTATTTTTCACAACCCAAACGGTTTTTGAGACCGGTTAAGGTATCTTGCTCCGCCATACCACGGTAGTAGATTTCCCAACGTTCAATCTGAGAGCGTAGCTCTTTCTCTCGGATCAGTGCCTGGTGCGAGTTTTCAATAAAGGTGTTGATGCTATTGGCCACCAAACCAATTTCGTTATTGCGATTAATATCATCCACTTCAACGGTTTTCACCTGCCCAGGAGTGGCACGAGACACCGCAATAGAGAGTGCTCTCAATGGCTTACCGATGATGCGTTTTACCACCAACGCAATGACCACAAACGTCATCAAAAACTGCAGCAAAACAAACAAAATCTGGTAAAGCACTTTGTCGAGAGTTTTACGTTGAATCACCAAATGATTGTCGTGCACATACAGAATCCCCAATGGTTTGGCATCCACTGGTGAGAGTAAAGGGTATTGATTCGCGTGCAGCCACATGTCTTTTTCAAACTGCCCCGGTTTGATTTTGTCAAACGTCACGCCCTCTAAACTTTCAAGACGTACAGCATTGATTTCATCATGCAGCAGCAAAGAGTCAATCACCTCTTCAGCAATCTCATGGTTATTGACATACAACGCGATGGCCGCCGAGTTAGAGAGAGACAACACCAATTTTTGTTCTAACTCCGTATGCGTTTGCATCGCATTTTTAAAGCCAAACGGAATCATCAGCGCCAGCAAAAGCACTAGATAGACAATCGCGCATATCGAGACAAATCTCAGCAGGCGATTCGCTAATGAATGTCTCGGCAAGTTATTCATAAATTGTGGCAACCACCTTTAACTCCTTAGGAGGCGAAGTTTGCATATAGCCAATGGCATTTGGGTTGGCAAGCAAGTGCTCAACCAGTTCAATGTCGGTTTCAATCACATCAGGCGCTCGCATCCGTCCTGAAAACTTAAGCTTAGCCCAATACGCGTTAATCTGACTGGTGCGCATATTGGCCACTTTGCCAAAAAAACGCGCTCGAACCTCATCACTGCGGTCAAAAACTTGCGTAATGTCTACGCGGCCAAAAGAGCGTTTTCTGCCTAAATACACATCCGCCACTTCACTTTCGTGCATTTGATGAATGGCGCTCTCATGGCTAACGACCACAAAAATTTCGCCGTAAACGGGCATCATCACTAAACTGGCTAGGAGGGAAACTAGATATCTCATCTTCACCTCCCCTAAAAAATAAAGTTCACACTAAGGGTGTAAAGCTGAACGTCGCGCCCTTGAGTTGATGAACGACCGTCAGCCGCCCAAAGGCCATACCCCACATCTTGAATCTGGATGTAGTCAAATTGCCCTTTGATCGCGACTTGCGGGTGAATATCCCAGCGTATGCCTAAGGAGTAGGTATTCTGATCGATGTAAGTGGAATTGATGCCGCTAATGATGAGTTGTTGAAATTGCCCTAACTGAGGAGAGATGCCCCCCCAATCGCTTTGTGCTTTAACGATGTCTCTTGCTGGCTCAAAAAACGATACGGTTGCATAAGGCGTAACGCGATGAATGCTTCGCCCTAACATCAGATAGCCACCGCTACCTTGCGGGATGGCTTGTTTCATACCCGCCACATAAAAAAGCTCGGACTGCATCTGCCACTCGCCATCAAAGTAACCAAGCCCGACCTGCCAGTACTTTACCGATTCTCCATTAATGTTGGATTGGGCGTAAATCTCAGCCGCTTCCAAACTGGCCGCCCCCAATCCTGCCTGCGCTAACTGGGCAATACCCAGTTGTGCTTGTTGGCTGTTTGGACCAAGTGAGACCGTTAAATCCGCCACATCAACAAAAGAAAAACGCCCACTCCACTCGTGGTAATCAAACATCAGTGCAATGGCTAACGTATGATCTGAGCTGGCCTCTGAATGATCTTTTGTTCGCTCATCTTCGATCACTTGAGAAATGACGCCATATTGTAAGCTGGCAGACCAGTTCACCTCGTTAATGGAAGAGCGGTACGTAACATCAAGACCATCAATTGAGTCATAAAAAATACTGCCGTAAAGCTCTTGAGGAGGGCGAACCCAGAGGTGGGCGTAGTCAATTCGTCGGCTGTCTGCTGCAGTATAGGCATTTAAGCCAAAACGGCCGATGCGCAAATCCCAGTTGGCATTGGGTAAATAGCGAACAAACGCCAGCTCGGTGACGTTATTAAAGTCTTGCTCAACGCGATCTTCTAGCACCCACTGCGCAGTGAGCGACCATTGATAATTCAGCGCCCAATCAACCTGTACACCAAAATTTGAATCTGGAAGGAATGAGCCATTGCGTTCAACATCAGGCGGCTGAGAAATATTACGCAAATAGCCGATATCGGGCTCATTTTCGTAGCTATAGCCCACAGTGCCGAAACCTGAAATTGCCACTTCATTCGTTGAAGCAGTACATGAACTGCTGAGTAAAAGACCCAACATGGCGAGAAAAGAGAGCCTAAAAGGCCAAAAAGCAACACTCAACATGGCACCGCCTTTCTTAATGAAATCATCGCTATACTGCTTTTAAACCGACCCATTCAAGTTAAAAATTAGCGAATAAAAAAGGATAAACTGGCCAACCTTGCATTTATAATTTTTATATTTAACAACCCTGCACCATTAGAGTATATGCAATTTAATCAACAATCGACATGCTCATTTGGAACAAAGATCACTTACTAAAAGAGTATTTTTGGAATTTGTGAAAAGACAGACAAATATGAAAAGTTTATAAAGGCGCTTTATCTCGCTGAAATATCGATAAAGCGCTTCTAATTAAGATTCGAAGATGACCGTTGCGACAGCGTAGTGACGCTCATCGGAAAGAGAAAGGTGTGTGTGGCAAACCCCCATTTGATGGGCCAGTTCTGCTGCTCGACCAGCAAGCTGCAGATAGGGTTTACCATTGTCATCATTCTTGATGGTAAAGTCTTGGAAAGAGACGCCGTGAGCAATCCCGGTTCCTAACGCTTTAGAAGCCGCTTCTTTCGCCGCAAAACGCTTAGCAAGAAAACGTCCTTGCTGCTTTAAGCTGACAAACGTTTCCATCTCTTGCACAGAGAGGATCCGTTCTGCAAACGCCACACCACTGCGAGCAAGTGCCTTTTCCACTCGCTCGATTTCAGCAATGTCGGTACCCAGTCCAACAATGGCCATTTACTGACGAGCCGCAACCATAATGGCTTTCATGTCCGCTACCGCTTTATGGAGACCATCAAATACCGCTCGACCAATGATCGCATGACCGATGTTCAGCTCGTAAATCTCAGGCAATGCCGCAATTGGTGCGACGTTGTGGTAAGTCAAACCATGGCCAGCGTTCACCGTAATACCCAAATCCGCTGCGTAACTTGCGCCTGCAGCAATCTTCTTCAGCTCATCCAGTTGGTCTGCTTCGGTCGCAGCATCCGCGTAATGCCCCGTATGGAGCTCAATAAAAGGCGCGCCACACGCTTTGGCGGCATCAATTTGCTCACGGTCTGCATCAATGAACAGGGAAACTTTAATACCCGCTGCGGTTAATTTTTCCGTCGCAGCTTTGATTTTGTCTAAATGGCCTGCGACATCCAATCCGCCTTCGGTGGTAAGTTCTTCACGCTTTTCAGGGACTAAGCAAACATATTCAGGTTGCGTTTTGAGGGCTATCTCGATCATTTCATCGGTGACAGCCATTTCCAAATTCATACGTGTTTGCAGGGTTTCACGCAGAATACGAACATCACGGTCAGTAATGTGGCGACGGTCTTCGCGTAAATGAATGGTAATGCCATCCGCGCCCGCTCGCTCTGCCACTTCTGCGGCGTGGACAGGATCAGGATACTTAGTACCGCGGGCATTGCGTAAAGTGGCGACGTGGTCGATGTTAACACCCAGGTAAATTGAACTCATTTTTCCATACTCCGTGTTCGGGGAATCCTCATCTGTATAAACAATTCCCGACTTTTTAAAGGTTTGCCGCCAAGATACGGCTTTAAGGCTATTCGTGTAAAGCGTTTTGCCGCTTGAAGTTGCTCTTTCGTGAGAAAGCGACGCTCACTGATGGCAATTAATTCATTGCCCAAAAACGTCAGGTTGTCTCGCCGCACTGAAGCAATAAACCCTTTTTGCTCTCGGTAACGATAAGTCATTTGCGGATCAATCGGCTCGCCAGTGCCAGCACAATGCAAAAAATCCACGCCGTATCCCATCGCGGCCAGCAACGCGAGCTCAAAACGGCGCAAAGCCGGTTCAGGATTGTCCGCTTGGGCAAGCTCCGTTAAGGCAAATAGATAGTCATGGAACAATCCCGGCATCGGCACTTCTTGCATCAAAACGCGACCAACCAACTCATTCACATACATCGCGGAATAGAGGTAGATACCCGTTAGAGGCAGGCCTAAGCTGATCGGCTCAGCTTGACGTAACGTCTTCATTGAGCCTTTACCAGACCACTTCAATAACAGCGGTGTAAAAGGCTGTAATGCACCCTTTAAATTGGAACGCTTACTGCGTGCCCCTTTCGACATTAAGGTAATGCGACCAAATTCTTCGCTGAATACGTCCAAGATCAGGCTGGATTCGCTATAAGGGCGACGATGGAGAACAAAACATCGCTGTAAACCGTCAGGCGCGTTCATGCTGTGCTTCTATTCCACAAAAAATAAGGAGCCACTTGGGCTCCTTAACAAGATACGATCGGAGCGATAACTCTCGCTAACCGAGTTAGAGGTCGTCAATGTAACCCAGTGAGCGCAACGCACGTTCGTCGTCTGCCCAACCTGATTTCACTTTCACCCAAGTTTCTAGGTAAACCTTGCGACCAAACAATTCTTCCATATCGAGGCGTGCCTCGCGTCCGATGGTTTTGATTTTCTCACCACCTTTACCAATCACCATTTTCTTCTGGCCGCTACGCTCAACCAAAATTAACGCGTTGATGTGGAAACCATCGGTTTCCGGGTTGTAGTCAAAACGTTCGATCTCCACGGTCACTGAGTATGGCAGTTCGTCACCGGTGAAACGCATCAGCTTTTCACGCACGATTTCAGACGCCATGAAGCGCTGCGAACGGTCCGTCACATACTCTTCAGGGAAATGGTGCACTGCTTTTGGCAAGTGGTCACGAACGTGCTTACGCAGCACATCGATGTTTTTACCCTGTTTAGCAGAAATAGGCACCACATCGACGAAGTTCATTTTCTTCGACATTTCCATCATGTGCTGCATGACTTCATTGCGATCTTGTACGTTGTCTACTTTGTTGACACACAATACGACTGGGAAATTCGCTTTCTGCAGTTTATTGAGCACCATTTCATCGTCGTTGGTCCAATGGGTCCCATCGACCAAGAAAAACACCAAGTTCACATCACTAAGTGATGAGTTGGCTGCGCGGTTCATCAAACGGTTGATGGCGCGTTTCTCCTCGATGTGTAATCCCGGAGTATCGACGTAAATCGCTTGGTAATCGCCATCAGTATCCACGCCCATAATGCGGTGACGCGTGGTTTGTGGTTTGCGCGAGGTAATCGAGATTTTCTGACCAAGAATTTTGTTCAGTAGGGTCGATTTGCCCACATTAGGACGACCAACAATGGCGATAAAACCACAGTGCTGGTTTTCAGAAGACGTGCTTTTCTTCTCTGTAGAGAAAAACGCATCGATATCAAATTCATTATCAGCCATTGGTTAACTGCTCCAGAGCCAATTCCGCAGCCGCTTGTTCTGCCTTGCGGCGGCTGGTACCTCTACCGACAACGGGCTTATCCATACCCGCGATATCACACTCAACCGTGAATTCCTGATTGTGTGCTTCACCTTTAATATTAGTCACTGTGTAAACAGGCAGCGGTTTTCTTCTGCCTTGCAAGAACTCTTGCAAACGTGTCTTGGGATCTTTCTGTGAAACACCAGGCTTGATGGCTTCCAAACGAGAGGTGTACCAATTGAGCACAATACCGCGCACCACTTCTAGATCGCTATCTAGATAAACGGCACCGATAATGGCTTCAACGGCATCAGCCAGAATCGAATCGCGACGGAAACCGCCACTTTTCAGCTCGCCTGGACCTAATTTTAAGTAATCTCCCAAACCGAATTCACGGCCTAGCTCTGCCAATGTATTACCGCGCACTAACGTCGCTCGCATGCGGCTCATGTCTCCCTCATTCACTTTCGGGAAACGATGATAAAGTTCATCAGCAATGACAAAACTTAAAATTGAATCGCCCAGAAATTCAAGACGTTCATTATGTTTGCTGTTGGCGCTGCGATGAGTCAGCGCCAAATTGAGCAGCTCGTCATCTTGAAATTGATAGCCGAGCTGTCTGGTTAGTTTCTCAATTGGAGAATTCATACTTTTCCGATAATCATCAAAGTTAGTGAATACCGCCGATGCGGTTAAAACGCACGCCAGTAGGGATCCAAGAAGGCAGTACGCTATCTGAACCACGATCAAACTCGAAGCTGATCCAAATCGCCACGGCCTTACCTACTAGGTTAGCTTCTGGTACAAAGCCCCAGTAACGGCTATCAGCACTGTTGTCACGGTTGTCACCCATCACAAAATACTGACCTTGTGGTACCACCCATTCACTCACACCAGCACGAGGCGCATACGCTTCTACGCGGTCTTGACGCAGTGGGTTAACCAAAATTTGGTGTTTTACTTCGCCCAATTGTTCATCTGTCTGCGTCAGGTTGATGCCGTCTTGAATAAATTCGCTTTCCACAACGTTATTGCGGATCGCCATATGACAGACGCTCTCACCTTTTGGCTGGATACAGATTTCTTTTTGGCGGTTATAACGTACCGTATCACCAGGCAAACCGACCACTCGTTTGATGTAGTCGATGTTAGGTGACGGTGGGTATTTGAAGACAACAATATCGCCACGCTCTGGCTTACCCGTTTCCACTAACTGGGTACGCCAAACCGGATCTTTCAGGCCATAAGCGTATTTCTCTACCAGAATAAAATCGCCTACAAGCAGAGTCGGCATCATTGAGCCTGAAGGGATCTGAAACGGTTCATAGATAAACGAGCGTAACACCAAAACAAAGGCGATAACTGGGAAGATAGAGACACTGTTTTCCACCCACCAAGGCTGCATTTTCGCCTTTGCGAGAGTTTGTGCATCTAACCCATTAACCGTTTGACTTTCAATCTCCGCCACTTTTTGTTGGCGTTTCTTGGCCCAAACCAGTTTTTCGAGCAACCAAACCACACCTGTGATCAGCGTGACGATGACCAAAATCAGTGAGAATGTATTCGCCATGGACTTCCCTTATCTAAAAAATACGAAAGTGAAAGAGCCGTAACCCTTTCACTTATTTGGATATCTACCGTCTTATGACTGGTAAGCAAGATGTAAGTTCAAACTGTTAATCTTTACCTACATGGAGAATCGCTAGGAAAGCTTCTTGCGGTAGCTCAACGTTACCGATTTGCTTCATGCGTTTCTTACCTTCTTTCTGCTTCTTCAGTAGTTTCTTCTTACGGCTGACGTCACCACCGTAACACTTCGCTAATACGTTTTTACGTAGCTGTTTTACGGTAGAGCGCGCAATAATGTGGTTACCAATTGCGGCTTGAATCGCGATGTCGAACATCTGGCGAGGAATGAATTCTTTCATTTTCTCAACCAATTGACGGCCACGAGTCTGGGACTGATCTTTGTGAGTAATGATCGCCAAAGCATCGACTTTGTCGCCGTTTAGCAACACGTCTACACGCACCATGTTCGACTCTTCAAAACGTTGGAATCCGTAATCAAGCGACGCATAACCACGCGAGGTCGATTTCAAACGGTCGAAGAAATCCAGCACCACTTCCGCCATTGGAATATCGTACGTCAATGCGACTTGGTTGCCGTGGTAAACCATGTCTACCTGAGTACCACGCTTCTCAATACACAAGGTAATCACGTTACCTAGGTAATCCGCTGGCACAAGAATATTACAGCGTGCGATTGGCTCACGAATTTCTGCCACGTCATTCACCGCAGGCAATTTCGCTGGGCTATCAACATAGATAGTCTGCTTGCTGGTGGTCAGCACTTCGTAAACTACCGTTGGCGCAGTGGTGATCAGGTCGAGATCGTATTCACGCTCTAAACGCTCTTGAATGATCTCCATGTGCAGCATACCAAGGAAGCCACAACGGAAACCAAAACCGAGTGCAGCCGAGTTCTCTGGCTCATAGAAAAGTGACGCGTCGTTTAGGCTGAGTTTGCCTAGTGCATCGCGAAACGCTTCATAATCGTCAGAGGAAACCGGGAACAGACCTGCGTATACCTGAGGTTTCACTTTCTTAAAACCTGGCAGCGCTTTCTCTGCACCATTTTTCGCCAGAGTTAACGTATCACCAACAGGTGCGCCAAGAATGTCTTTGATACCACAAACCACCCAGCCTACTTCGCCAGTGTTGAGCTCTGTTGTATCGATCTGTTTTGGTGTGAAGATACCTAAACGGTCTACACCCCAAACTTGGCCCGTACTCATCACTTTGATCTTGTCGTTTTTCTTTAACTTGCCGTGTTTAATGCGCACAAGAGAGACAACGCCAAGGTAGTTGTCAAACCACGAGTCAATGATCAGTGCTTGCAGTGGCGCTTCAGGATCGCCTTCTGGTGCTGGGATCGCAGAAACGATCTTCTCTAGCACGTCATCAACGCCAAGACCAGTTTTGGCTGAACAGCGAACCGCATCAATCGCATCGATACCAACGATGTCTTCAATCTCTTCCGCCACACGCTCAGGCTCTGCCGCCGGAAGATCAATCTTGTTTAGGATTGGAACAACTTCCAAATCCATTTCAATTGCGGTGTAACAGTTTGCAAGCGTTTGAGCTTCAACACCCTGACCTGCATCCACCACCAACAAAGCACCTTCACACGCGGCCAGCGAGCGAGATACTTCGTAAGAAAAGTCAACGTGTCCCGGAGTATCGATAAAGTTAAGCTGGTAAGTTTCACCATCTTGGGCTTTATAGTCGAGGGTCACACTCTGAGCTTTAATGGTAATTCCACGCTCACGCTCTAGCTCCATGGAGTCTAGAACTTGTTCTGCCATTTCACGGTCGCTCAATCCACCACAAACTTGGATTAAACGGTCTGATAGGGTCGATTTGCCGTGGTCAATATGGGCGATAATCGAAAAATTACGAATGTGCTTCATAGATTTGGGGTGACTAAACTCTGTTATTCTGGGACATAGAAACGCCGCTCGTTGGCGGCATTTCAGTTAAGTTGGCAGATTCTACCCAATTTCAACTCTGGGCGCATCATAATTTAGGCGATAGGTTCACCAAACACTCTCATCAGTTCAACTTGAGCAGCACTTTTCTGCTCAAGCGGCTGAGCCAGTTTTTTGGCGAAGAGGATGCCGATAAACGCAAAAAGCATCGAGGTCAGTACCACCGCCCCTTCTCCCATCTCTAGCCATGGAGAAAGCACCAAATGGCCAAACAAAGCCCCCAGCAGCATCGCAACGATAGGCAGCAGATAAACCAACATCGCCGATTGAAGAAGGCTTTGCTCTGGAATACCTATTTCAACCACTTGACCAACGTGAAGTCGTCGCTGGGTCTCTAAATGCCAAAGTAAACTTTTGTTACCAAACGCTTTACTGACAACCCCTGTTCCGCAGCTTTTTTGTGAAGAACAACTGCTGCAACTGGTTTGTTGCTCACAACTCAACGCCACCTCAAACCCATGGTCATTCGGTGTCACTTGGGTGACGGTGGCGAGTGCGGTCATCATTGCGGTTTTGCCTTATTCTGGTTAAGTTCAGCCGTGAAGGTGACCGATTGAGCGATACGCTGCGCAGTGGCTGGCGGAATGTCTCCTACCACAGAAATCTCATGATCACCCACCACCACACTATGTAAAGTACGGCGGCCTTGACGTACCAATTGGCCTTTCAATGAATGATCGTCTTTCTCTGCGACATAAACAGAGAAACTAAACAAGCCATCAGTGAAAAGCTGGCTTTCCACCAATTGATCCGTCAATGCCAAGCGATAACGGCTTAGATCGTTGGCAACAAATCCTTCCGGAGTCCATGACACACGCCAGTTGCTCTTCTCCACTTCCCCTTTCGGTAAAGTCAGAACAGCAGGTAGCTGCACGTCTTCAAGACCACTCATTAGGTCGGCAATTTTCTGATTCACAGTGTATGTAATGGCACGATACTGCTCAATCACCTCACCGTCACGATCCACTAGATCGGCGCGTAAGGGCAGCTTGCTCTGCTCATCAATCCAAACCACGTAGGAATAACGTAACCCATCTTTCGGCACAATACGGATCACTTGCGTAGGAGAGCCGGCTTCACGTGCTCGGCCGACTTGCACGTAATCATAAAACTTGTGCAGTTGATCAATGTCACTGCCTAACATAGGCATGACCGGGGCCACCATTTCTCCGGCTTGAATGGTAAACGGCTCCACACCAGGTTCTATATAGCTGACTTCATGGCCACGTTTAATCACTTCGCGCACAGGACCACTAAGATAAATCAAATGCGCATACTGCTGCGCTTCTTTACTGGCATGACGATACAGTAAAGGCTCTATGCTGTTTTTCTTGATAAGAATATAAGCTAACTCGTAGCTCAAATTTTGGCTGGCTTCGCTCATTTGATGCAATAAAGCCTCCGCCGGCTTATCGCTGGCAAAGGCTTGGGGAGTCATCACACTGAACAGAGCACAGACACTGAACAGGAATTTCTTCATTCAATTTCCGATGTAGATTGCTCACCTGCAATATGAGATGAGTCACTATTTAATCTTAGCTGGAGCTCATAATCACGTAACATAGCATGAACGCGTTTACGCTGCTCTTGAATTGACGATTCGCTCATCGATTTTTCGACCGATTCACGCGTCAAACTCACTGGCTCAGCACTGCCGGCAAACGGAATTGTCTGCAACACAGGTAATTGATCCGCTTGAGGCGCCGCGGGATCACTGCCACCGTATTGTTGCACGCCAAGGATGACCGCAAGGGACACACACGCCGCAACCGCGACTTGGCCAAACTGAGACAACCACGCTGGTAACTGCCTTCTTGCCTGTTGTGGCAAAGGTTGTGACTCTGGAGGCATCTGAGTAAGCTCAATGACTTTTTGCTGATGTAAACTGTGCGCGGGTTCGTTTTCCAACGCTAATGCGACACTTTCAGCAATATTCCACTCGGGCTGTTGCGGTGCTTCACCACGCATAACATCACCAATTAAGTGGTAATTGCGCCAAGAGGCCAAAACGTCATCGTCTTGAGCGATCTCTTTGATCAAAGCCTTATCGACAATTTCGCCATCCATGAGCGCCGAAAGCTTTTCTTTGTCAGCCATTCTAATTCACCATTGTTGTTACTGGTACTAGCGTTGCAAAAGAGGTTGAATTTTCTTTTCCACCGCCTCACGAGCACGGAAGATACGCGAACGTACCGTTCCTACAGGGCAATCCATTACTTCTGCAATTTCCTCATAGCTCAAGCCATCAAGCTCTCGCAGAGTCATTGCTGTTTTTAAATCTTCTGGTAACGCATTGATCGCACTAAAAACCACTTGCTTCAACTCATTGGACAACGTGAGGTTCTCAGGGTTCGAAATTTCTTTCAAAGCGTTACCTGTCTCATATAATTCAGCTTCATCAGCATCCACATCACTGGCGGGTGGCCTACGGCTCTGGGCAACAATGTGGTTTTTCGCCGTATTCACTGCGATGCGATACAACCAAGTATAGAAGGCACTTTCGCCACGAAAACTTGGAATAGCTCGGTAAGCTTTAATAAAAGCCTCCTGTGCTACATCAGGGACATCACCAGGATTACTAACGTATCGGGAAATAAGATTGCAGACTTTGTTTTGGTACTTCACCACCAAAAGATTGAATGCTTGCTTATCGCCACTCTGAACTCGCTCAATCAATACTTGATCGGTCAACTGCTCGTTCATTCGAGCGGATACTCCTATTCGTTATGCTCCACATATCTCAGATATGGGCAATAATTATGCAAAATGTAGTATTGACACCACTGCTTACTTGAGCACTATTGTGACTCGCGCCAATCAAGAAAGTTCCCACTTAAGTGAAATTTTTTGTCAATTATTGAGGCGCAATGTGATGTAATAAACACTCTCTGTCGCTGATTTTGGAGGGACGGAGTGAGAAAAGCAATGGCATTAATCTCAGATTGCCTTTCTAGCCGATGTAAATCGGCGTTTTTGCGTGTACTGGAAGCACATGATGTGCGGATTTATACAAAGTGAACTCATTCACTTTAGACCGGGATTTTGAAAATTTTATGAACGCAAACCGTGAACATGAATGTGATGTGTTAGTGGTGGGCAGCGGAGCTGCTGGCTTGTCGTTGGCCTTGCGCGTCGCCAATCACTGCAAAGTTATCGTGTTAAGTAAAGGACCTCGTAGCGAGGGAGCAACCTACTATGCTCAAGGTGGTATCGCTGCGGTATTCGATGAATCAGACAGTATTGAGTCACACGTTCAAGACACTCTGATCGCCGGAGACGGCATCTGTGAAGAAGCAACGGTGAAGTTTATCGCTGAAAACGCCAAAGAGTGTGTGCAATGGTTAATTGATGGCGGTGTGCCCTTTGATCGTGAAGAGGACGACTCTGACGACGAACCGCGTTATCACTTAACCCGCGAAGGCGGCCATAGCCATCGCCGTATTTTGCACGCAGCTGATGCCACAGGCATGGCGATGCAAACCTCGCTGCAAGACAATGCTCACAACCATCCTAATATTCATGTTTTAGAGCGTCATAATGCCCTCGACTTGATCACCGAAGACAAAATTGGCGGCGATAAAAATAAAGTGATCGGCGCGTATGTCTGGAACCGAAACCAAGAGCATGTAGAAACCGTTAAAGCGAAGTTTGTCGTGCTCGCGACCGGTGGCGCATCAAAAGTTTATCAGTACACCTCCAACCCAGATGTTTCTTCTGGTGATGGTATTGCGATTGCTTGGCGCGCAGGATGTCGCGTGGCCAATATGGAATTTAACCAATTCCACCCAACCTGTTTATACCACCCAGAAGCTCGCAACTTCCTCCTGACAGAAGCATTACGTGGTGAAGGCGCTTATTTACGTCGTCCGGATGGATCACGCTTCATGCCCGATTTTGACCCGCGTGAAGAACTGGCTCCTCGTGATGTCGTGGCACGTGCAATTGACTTCGAAATGAAACGCTTGGGTGCGGATTGCATGTACTTAGACATCAGTCACAAGCCCGCGGAGTTCATTACCAAACACTTCCCAATGATCCACTCACGTCTGATGGATTTGGGTATTGATATGACCAAAGAGCCGATCCCCATCGTTCCAGCCGCACATTACACCTGTGGCGGTGTCATGGTCGATACCAAAGGGCAAACAGATTTGCACAATCTCTATGCTATCGGCGAAGTGAGCTACACTGGCCTACACGGAGCAAACCGTATGGCTTCAAATTCCTTGTTGGAGTGTGTGGTTTATGCATGGGCGGCAGCAAAAGACATTTTGAAAAAGCACAAACAAGTAGACTTAGCGTCCAGCTTACCAAGCTGGGACGAAAGCCAAGTGACCTGCAGTGATGAAGAAGTGATCATCCAACACAACTGGCATGAGCTGAGACTGTTTATGTGGGATTACATGGGCATTGTACGCACTGACAAGCGCCTTGAGCGCGCACTGCGTCGCATTCAAATGTTGCAACAAGAGACGCATGAATACTACAGTAACTTCCGCGTATCCAATAACTTATTGGAGCTGCGTAACTTACTGCAAGTCGCAGAGCTGATGGTGCGTTGTGCGATGCAAAGGAAAGAGAGTCGCGGTTTACACTACACTCTCGATTACCCTGAGCAACTTGAAAACAGTGGCCCGACGATTTTGCGCCCAGAAGAGTAAACCACTTTTATCGCTGTTTATCTTTTTTATGACTTGGGGGACGAATTCAGTTCCCCTTTTTGTTGCCACTGTTTTAGCACTATCATCAACTGTCGATAGTCCGAATCCTGACAACTATCTCGCCAAATCAAATAGCGCCGCCCATTGGCCAGCTTTATTGAAACGAACCACCAATAAAACAACAAACTCAATGACTGGATATGCTCAACCTGCTGTTGATATTTAATGGCCCCAGACGCGTTTACCGACACCGCACCTTGCCATGAGGGATAGCAGAAACCATGTATGGTTTGAAATTGATAGAGGGGGTAAAACAGGGCGACTGCGACAATAAGCGGAAAGGGAGAAAAAAGTAACGCCCAGATGATGCAGATAGCAATCAAGCCATCAACCATCCGAGCGCCACGAGAGTCATTGAGATTAAGGTTAACGAACCTTACTGAGGTTGTGCGCGACAATTTTATCTACCATTGACGCATGACCAAGATTCTCACTTCGTCCATGCCCCATCACCCAAGTAAACAAATCGGGATCATCGCACTCCAATAAAGAGACGAAGTCACGTTGTTCTTGTTCGCTGAGCTTCTCAAAACACTCTTCAAAGAAAGGCATAACAACCACGTCCAACTCTAACATGCCACGGCGACACGCCCAGCGGATACGTGCTTTTTCTTCTGTAGTGTACATCGGCTATTCCTCACCAAAGTATTTATAATTTAGCGCGGAGTGTAACAAGGCTACCGATTTGCCACTAGTAGATATGTCACAAACTGAGTAGCAATCGCATCTCAACAAAGGGAAGTCCCTACATTTCCTCTGCTGACAAATGGTCACTTGCAGATTAACATACCTCAATAAATCGACTTTATGGATAGCGAATAACATGCAATCGACTCAACCAATCCAACGATGCGCACTTGGCAGCCAACAAGCGTTACCAGAGCTCGCCGTCAGCTTATTAGATAATCTTGGTCTGATTACCATGACAGGTAACGATAAAAAATCGTACCTTCAAGGTCAGGTGACTTGTGACGTTGTTTCCTTAGAAGCCGATCAAGTGACTTGGGGTGGCCACTGCGATGCAAAAGGCAAGCTGTGGAGTGCCTTTCGTCTGTTTCATTACGCCGATGGCTACGCGATGTTACAAGATAAGTCAGCCATTGACGTGGAGTTGCGTGAACTCAAAAAATACGCCATCTTTGCCAAAGTTGAAATCAATGTTAGCGATGCCATCTTGCTGGGCGTTTGCGGTGTACAAGCGGAGCAAGCCATCGCGAAACTGACCAACAATGCAGAGGCGGCAGTGGTAAGCTTTGCCCAAGGGACAGCAGTAAAGATCTCACCACAGCGCTGGTTATTGGTCGTAGACGCAAACCAACAAGATGAAGTGCTTACCATGTTGGCGACAGCACAGTTGTGTGACCACTCTCTTTGGGATCTTTACGATATCCTAGAAGTCTCTCCACGCATCCCTGCTTTTGCCCAAAATGAGCACATTCCTCAAGCGGTAAATTTGCAGGCGGTAAATGGCATTAGCTTTAAAAAGGGCTGCTACACAGGCCAAGAGACCGTTGCACGAGCCAAATATCGTGGCATCAACAAGCGAGCTCTGTATCGACTCTCCGGCGCCATAGCACCATCAGCCACAGAGACAACGATCAGCTTGGAACGCAGTGTGGGTGATAACTGGCGCGCGGCTGGTGAAGCATTGGTGAGTTATCACTTTGATGATGGACGAGCGACCGGACTTTTTGTGCTACCCAATGACCTAGAGCCCGAAACGCAATTTCGCCTGGCAGGTCAAAGCGAGCAACTGTGGCAACGAGAGCCCCTACCGTATTCCCTCGATGACGAATAGTGATTTGTCGACAGCATTGACCCGCTATCTTGATGAGCAACAGGTGCCCTATCGTCTGTTGCCTCATCAAACACCAGCCACCACCATCGAAGATGCAGCCAAACAGCGGGGGATTCGTCCTGCGCAAATGGTCAAATGCATTTTGCTGCGTGATATGAGTGATCGCTATGTACTGGCGTGTGCACCAGGCGATCGCTCTGTTGATCCTAAAAAAGTCAGAGCATTAATGGATTATCGGCGCATGACATGCGTCGACAGTTCGCAAATTTATGCAATTACAGGATATCAACTGGGCACTGTTACTCCCCTCTTACTCAAAAAAGCCATGCCGATTGTCTTCGACCATGCACTTCAAGCGGAGTCGATGGTCACCATCAGCAGTGGAAACAATATGGCAGGACTGGCTTTATCGTTAACACACCTAGCCCAACTCACCTCTCCCATCTGGGCTGACATTTGTCGTTCTAGTGAACTAGGCACATTATTGACTCATCAAAAGTAATCGATTGCGCTCACAAATTGTGATCAACCTCAAATCAACAGAAAAATTCCATCGGAATTTTTAGTCACATTAAAAACATAAATAGTCAATGCGGTTATTTTAGGATAACCTGAATTTGTTGATTGACCGCTCAATGAGTGTTCAGTTGACCCAAGTGAATCCACTGACCTTGGTCAGGAAATCCACTTTTGTGTAATGCATCTGTGACTATTCGCCCGCTGTTGCGGGCTTTTTTTTAGGCACCAACCTATTCGAGTGAATCTTTTCCCCATAAATAGCCACCTCATAGTGCGTAACAAATAATTACCAACTATTCTTATTCTTGTAACAAAACTATTGCTTAATGCGTCACGTAAAACATGAGTGACCATGATTCGAAAAGAGACAGATAACATTAAGGTTCCGTTTGCATGACCATTTTGAGCTTAACCTCACTAAATTGAGGGCAATTATCAGGAAATTTGTCTAGCTCAGCACAATTATCTAAACACGAAAGACATAGCTCTATTTTAATCCAGAGATGTCACACATTTAAGTCACAGTAACTGTTAGACTAGCGGAGCTGATTGAGAAAAAAGGAAAGTAAGTATGAGACTGTTTAAGCGCTATACACCAGGTATGATTGCTAAACACGTGAGTCGACTATTTAAGGGAAGAATTTACATTTACGGCGTAGGAAAATTTGAGTTTGATAATGGTAAATTGATCCTGCCAGCAAAAGCTGAGCAAAAGCATTTTCAAACAGTGAAAGAAGTCAATCAGGAGATCATGAAGCTGCGCTGTGCTTACGCTTAATTGTCTTGTCGATAAAACAAGATAACCCGCTGAATTCGAAAAAAGAAAGGGCTGATTTTCAGCCCTTTCTCTTTTATTCTCACGATGAGCGAATCTGCTCTGGTTGACGACGTTTCGCCAACTCAGGAAGCTCGCCATCCAACCCCAACGCACGTCTCATGATTTGCTCTTTAGCACCCGGAAGGTGCCCTGCCATTGTCAAACCAACGCCACGTAAGAACTTTTTCAACGGATTAGAGCCGGCAAACAACTCTCGAAAACCTTGCATCGCGGCAATCATTTGCGCCGCTTCCGCTTTACGCCAACGCTCGAAACGACGCAGGTTTCGCTTGGTACCAATGTCTTCACCACGTTGCCAAAGTGCGAGAATCTCTTGCGCCAGACTGGCTGCGTCCAGCAAGCCCAAATTCACGCCTTGCCCCGCCAATGGATGGATTGTGTGTGCAGCGTCACCGATAAGGGCGACACGCTCTTTGACAAAATCTCGAGCAAAACGCATTTTCAGGGGTACGCTAAAGCGCTCCCCAACGACTTCACACAACCCCAAACGCATATCAAATTCGGCACTCAGCGCCTTATTGAACTCACTGTCTGACATCGCCATCAAACTCGTTGCACGCAGTGATTCAGTCGACCACACAATCGAGGTCATGTTCTCTTCAGACATTGGCAGGAAGGCCAACGGTCCTTGAGGAGTAAAAATTTGACGTGCAACGGAGCAATGTGGCTCGACGGTGCGAACATTGGCTACAATCGCAGAATGGCCATAATCCCAATGGGTCAGCGGGACATCCTGCTGACGTCGAACCCAAGAATTAGCGCCATCTGCACCAACCACCAACTTGGCCGTGAGCGCCTGACCATTGTCGAGCGATAGCCACACTTCGCTCTCTCCTACACTCATCGATTGACACTGACACGGCATCAGTACCATCACATTATCCAGCTTGTTAACCTGTTCCAACAGTGCCAGCTGAATGACGCGATTTTCAACAATATGGCCAAGATCCGGCTGCGCCATCGCATCCGCACTAAAGGCAATGTGGCCAAAACTGTCTTGATCCCACACTTCCATCGCCACATAAGGAGAGGCTCGTTTTTCCACAATGGATTGCCAAGCACCCAGATTTTTTAAGATGTGCTCACTGGAACGACTGAGCGCGGAAACTCTCACATCTGGCAGTTCATTCATTTGCAGATTTGGAGCCTGCCCTTCAATCACTGCGACACGCAAATCGCTCTCTTTAAATGCCGCGGCCAACGCCAGTCCGACCATGCCACCGCCAACGATCGCCACATCCACACTTTGTATCATTTTGTTTTACTCGCTATCGGCTCACCAGACCTAATGTCTGGCGTAATAGTGGCTGTTTCAGCCCAGAAAGATTATCCATCATCACTAACCCGAGGTTGCGAGCCACTCTGAGTGCAAGGTAATCATTAGAGAAAAGGTGTACCAAACTGGTCGTCATCCATATGGTGTTCTGTCGGTCACCACAACGGCGCTGCTTAAAGCGCATAAGAGAAGAATACGCCCCAACATCATCAAGCTGCTTGGTGATCTCTTCGGCCAGTGAGGCCACATCACGAATGCCAAGATTAAACCCTTGTCCAGCAATCGGATGTAGGGTTTGCGCCGCGTTACCTACCACCGCGAAGCGATGAGAGATGTTCTGCTCTCGATGGCGTAATATCAGCGGATAACTCGCCCTCATGCCCACTTTTTGCATTTGACCTAGCCGCCAACCAAATTCTTGCTGTAAGCGTTCCAAAAATTGCTCGTCAGATAACAACATCACCTGCTCGGCTAAATCCGGAGGCAGACACCATACCAAAGACATGCGATTGTCAGACATCGGCAGCAACGCTACTGGGCCATGTTCAGTAAAGCGTTCAAACGCACGCCCACGATGCGCCTGTTCTGTCACAACATTGGTAATGACAGCGGTTTGTTCAAAATCGTGCTGCGCTAGGGTCATGCCCAGTTGCTGGCAACAGTTAGAGACTGCCCCATCGGCGGCCACCAGCAACTTCGCTTGCAGCGTTTCTCCATTATTCAAATGCACCGAAACGCTATCGGTGAATCGCTCAACGCGGTCGACTGCGGCAGGGGTGTAGAGAGAAATGGACTCACAACGCTGCAATAACGACTGATAGATACGCCCAACATCCGCCAGCTCCACCACATAACCCAGTGCTTCAACGCCAACTTGTTGCGCAGAAATATCGGTCATTGCCAGATGAGAGCGATCAGATACGTGAATATCCGTAATCGGCGTGGCACAAGGTGCTATCGATGGCCAAAGCTGGAAACGACGCAAAATATCCACGGTGCCATATGAGAGTGCTATTGAGCGAGAATCAAACCCTGGGTGACTGGTATCCACCTGATAAGGCTCGACAACTGCGACCTTCAATTGGTTGTCCGTCAGGTGCGAAAGTGCCAAAGCAAGCGTCGCCCCAGCCATTGCTCCTCCAGCAATTACAACATCATATTGCGTCATTTCCGCCCCTCAGATTAATGAATGGTCGGGGTTTCAGAGGAAGACGTTTTGGCGCCAAACTCCGCATGGATCAGCAACGCACATGCTTTAACATGCTCAATAACGTGTTCCAGCAGCTCTGCTTGCTCTTGCAAATCGTCGTCTTCATCAACACCGAGACGAGCCATCTCTTCGAGATCCGCCAGTGCTTCTTTCGCCTCTTCTGACGCCTTGTTGAGTGCGGCTCCCGCTAAGCCCAAACCAGAAATATAATGATTAATCCAATCAGAAAGAGCGTCCGCCAGCGCAAAAATGGCGTCTTCACCTTCGGCGTTTGGCAACAACAGGTTTAACACCATCTCATCACTGGTTAACTGAGCTGAAGTCACGTTAAACAACGCGTGCGCCTGTTCCAACGCCGCGCTCGGCCAACCCATGCCATCATTGGTATAATCAAACAACATTGGCTGCCAACTGTGATCTTGCTGTGACAAACCACCACTGATCATGCCTGCAAGTAATCCATGCAATTCCGCTGGAGTTACCGCCAGAGTGGCCATTTTCATTTCATCAGCAACGACTTGGTAGCTTGGAAGTTGATTTTTACTCATTGTCTTTCTTCATAGTGATCATCTGTGGGGAGTAATCCTACCATTTAGCGCCTTGAGCGAAAACGATGATAAACGCGTTTTCTGCATAGCAAATGAGCAAATTGTCCAATAACTGACTTCTTGTTGTCACATTTATCTCAAGACGTTGTGAAATGCTTGAATCTTGATAGCGCTTTACCTATAGTTTGTTCCTCAGTCGTTGTTGAGTACAGCATCTCAGTTCGCGCGTTATAGAGTTAATCCATCATGAGCAACCAAGCGGTAGACGTTGAAATTCTTGGCAAAATCACCCGTGTTAACTGTCCTTCAGGGCAGGAAGAGGCGTTGGTCGCAGCCGCTCAAGATCTCGATGCTCGTTTGAAAGAGATGAGCGAACGTACTAAGGTAACTAATGAGATCCAGTTACTGACTTTCGCGGCACTGAACATCTGTTATGAGCTCAACAGCAAGAGCAGTGCTAGCAATGAACAGCAACAACTGATGGTAGAGCGAATGGAACAGCTCACCGATTCGCTTGATAAAGCGCTAATGAAAGTCACGCAAGGATCGGCGCAATAACAGCATTTACCCTAGAGTGTTTGTCAGCCGGATTAAAGTCCCTGAGCCGATAAGCAACACCAAAGGGTTGGTACTTGATCGCTATTGAGCAAGCTTGGCCCGTACCGAGAAGCCTACGGTAATCATTGCCGATCCGCCTTGAACCAGCTGGTTCAAGGGCCACAATCCGCGACGGCACTCTGGGGTATCCTCTATGCAAAATCTTTCCCGGCAAGACATCCGCACACTTATCCGTCAAAGACGCAATCAATTATGCAGTGATACTCAATATCAAGCTGCGCTGGATTTGACTGCCCACTTTGCCCAGCTCAATGAACTCACTGACGCGCAACACATCGCCCTCTATCTTTCTGCTGACGGAGAGCTCGATACCAAACCGTTGATTGAATGGCTTTGGGAGCTGGGTAAGCAAGTGTACCTCCCAGTGATACATCCTTTTTCCAAAGGGCAACTTCTTTTTCTTCACTACCATCACCACACCGACTTGATCTACAACCGCTACGGTATCCTTGAGCCGAAGCTTGATAAACGTCATATCATCCCACTCGCAGAGCTTGATTTAATTTGTACGCCACTGGTCGCCTTTGACAGCACGGGGCAAAGGCTTGGTATGGGCGGCGGCTACTATGACCGCACCTTAGAGCGTTGGTTTCGCACTGGCTTAGGTGCCAAGCCTATCGGTATCGCCCATGATTGCCAGCATGTTGAGCAGCTACCTTGCGAAGTTTGGGATATTCCTTTGCCTAAGATCGTGACCCCAAGCCAAATCTGGCAATGGGAAAACGACGTTTAACTCGTTATAATCGCGCGGCACGAACTATCCTTCATCAATTCAGGAGATGAGCATGACTCAAGATGAAATGAAAAAAGCCGCTGGTTGGGCAGCGCTCAAATATGTGGAAAAAGGCAGCATTGTTGGCGTAGGAACAGGCTCAACGGTTAATCACTTCATCGATGCTCTTGGAACCATGAGTGAAGAGATCAAAGGTGCGGTATCCAGCTCTGTTGCATCAACAGAGAAACTTGAAGCGCTAGGCATCAAAATTTTTGACTGCAATGAAGTCGCCTCTTTAGACATTTACGTTGATGGCGCGGACGAAATCAACGCAGATCGTGAAATGATCAAAGGCGGTGGCGCGGCGCTCACTCGCGAGAAGATCGTTGCGGCGATTGCGGACAAATTTATCTGTATTGTTGATGGTACAAAGGCTGTCGATGTTCTTGGAACCTTTCCTCTTCCTGTTGAAGTCATCCCAATGGCTCGCTCATACGTTGCGCGTCAATTGGTTAAACTTGGTGGCGATCCTTGTTACCGCGAAGGAGTGATTACTGACAACGGTAACGTCATCCTTGATGTTTACGGTATGAAGATCACCAATCCAAAACAACTGGAAGATCAGATCAACGGCATCCCTGGTGTCGTCACTGTCGGCCTATTTGCTCATCGCGGTGCTGACGTGGTCATTACCGGCACTCCAGAAGGTGCAAAAATTGAGGAATAAATAGCTGGTTTTGCGCTATTTTCCGTTATTTGATTACAGACGGCGCCTAAGGGCGCCGTTTTTTATGACTTTCTTGAAGAAAATTATCTCTTATTCCGTAATTTTCTTACCCAAAACAAAAATTTTTTGTTACTTTATTGAGCAGAAGACGCACAAGGAAACGTTTGTCCTCCGCCAAAACTGTTAATTTCACTGCTCTTAACGATTTTGTTTAACGTGCGCCAAATTAGCCCACCCTTCCATTTTAAGGACGAAAACAATGGCCAAAGTTTCACTGGAAAAAGAGAAAATAAAAATCTTACTTCTTGAAGGCCTCCACCCTTCTTCGGTAGAAGTGCTGCAAGCTGCGGGTTACACCAATATCGAATACCACAAAGGCTCACTTTCTGACGATGCTCTTCTTGAAGCGGTTAAAGACGCGCACTTCATTGGCATTCGTTCTCGTACCAACTTAACTGAAGAAGTGATCAATGCGGCACAAAAACTGGTTGCGATCGGTTGTTTCTGCATTGGTACCAACCAAGTGGATCTAAATGCAGCATCCAAACGTGGTATTCCTGTCTTTAACGCGCCTTTCTCAAACACTCGCAGTGTGGCGGAGCTGGTTCTTGGCCAAATCCTGCTGCTTCTACGTGGTATTCCAGAAAAGAACGCTTTGGCTCATCGCGGAATTTGGAAAAAAAGTGCCGACAACTCTTACGAAGCTCGTGGGAAACGTCTAGGCATTATTGGTTACGGTCATATCGGTACTCAGCTTGGTATTATTGCTGAAAACCTAGGTATGCGTGTTTACTTCTACGATATCGAGAACAAGCTCTCGCTAGGTAATGCAACTCAAATCCCAACCATGAGCGAACTGCTCAACAAGTGTGACGTGATTTCTCTACACGTACCAGAAACGCCAGAAACCAAAAATATGATGGGTGCAGAAGAGTTTGCTCGCATGAAGCCGGGTTCTATCTTCATCAACGCAGCTCGTGGCACCGTGGTCGATATTGAAGCGCTATGCCATTCACTCGAATCAGGTCATATTGCTGGTGCAGCGATTGACGTTTTCCCGGTTGAACCGGCCACCAATGCTGAAGCATTCGAATCTCCACTGCAAAAATTTGACAATGTGATTCTTACTCCACACGTTGGCGGCTCAACTCAAGAAGCACAAGAGAACATTGGTGTTGAAGTGGCTGGCAAACTGGCGAAATACTCAGACAATGGCTCAACGCTATCCAGTGTTAACTTCCCAGAAGTCTCACTGCCAGAACATCGTAGCTGCTCACGCTTGCTCCACATTCACCAAAACCGTCCGGGCATTCTGACGCAAATCAACACCATTTTTGCTGAAGAAGGCATCAACATTGCGGGTCAATACCTGCAGACCTCAGCCGATATTGGTTATGTGGTGATTGACGTAGAAACTGAGCGCTCCGAAGAAGCACTGGTCAAACTTAAAGAGATCGAAGGCACAATTCGAGCTCGAATCCTTCACTAATAGAAACAACAAAGGGCAGGTTATCCTGCCCTTTGTTTTATTCATCATGTTGCTAAAATTTAATTAAGCTTGTACGTCACATAGACTTGGTCACGAATGATTAAGCTTGAGTCTTGATAGCTGTTACTTTCCGATTTTGCGTCCATCATCATAGTGCGCATCAGCACAGGTTGCACATTAGGTTGGTTGTAGTTGATCTGCCATACTTCCCCTAGCGACTTACCAAACCCTTTCGCCAAGAATCCCGCCTTCTGCTGCGCATCTTTAATCGCTTCAAGGCGAGCTTGCTGCTGATATTCCGCCTCGTTGCTAACCAACAACTGAATATTATCTACCTGATTGATCCCCGCATTCAACGCAAGATCGAGATAGGCATTAAGGTTTGCTAAGTTGGCGACTTTCACCGTAACACTACGAGAAGCGCGATAACCAACGAGGTCTGGCTTTTCATTTTTCGGGTAATGATATTGAGGAGCAAGATAGAGATTGGTACTGGTTATTTGCTGTTTATCTACACCCGCCTTGGTTAAAGCCGCTAAAAAAGCATCCACTGTGGTATCAACTGACTGTTTGGCGGATTCTGCGGTCATGGTCGAATCCACCACTTTCACCGTAAATATCGCCATATCCGGTTTTGCAACTACTTCACCATAACCCGTGGTTGACAGGTGAGCGAAGCTGGGGGCCTCTGCCATTGCATAACCCGCGACCAAACTTGCCGAAAGCACCACACTTGTAGGAAACCATTTCATGCCATAAACCTTCTGTAAAGAAACTGTCTTGATAATAGAAGGTTTAGCAGATTAACCAATATCTCATGAACACTTCTTACACAACTTTGACTCTGTTATCCCTGTACTAATGAGCTCCCGAGTCGCCTCTACTGGGGTAAATGAGCTTGTGCGTATTCAACAATCGCTTGCGAAATTTCCTTCAACACCCCGCTTTCTAGCTGCCAATGATGCCAATAGATACGATAAGACAATAAAAATCCTGGCGTGATGTCCATCAGTGCGCCCGACGCCAACTCTTGTTCGATTTGCAGCTTGGGAATTAAACAGTAAGCAATTCCTGAAACGGCAAGGCGGACAAACGCTTCTGAGCTTCCAACATTATGATTGATGATGGAATCGCGAGAGATGTTGAAATGGTCGTGCAAAAAACGGTTATGAAGATCATCATATTGGTCATAGGACACCGCTGGCGCTTTACGCAAGGTTTGGTAATTCACCCCTGCAGAAAAATAACGTTGATAAAAATCCGGACTGGCGACACACACATAGTCCATGCGCCCAAGGTAGTCGGCTTTACACCCCGCAATAGGTTGCGACTCAAGGCTGATCGCGCCAGCCACTTCACCGCTCTTTAGCTTTTCAATGGAACGGGATTCTCCATAGATGGCTAAATTTAGTTCTACTTGTCGCTGTGTCATCACCTCTTTGAGTGCTGGCAATAACCACGTGGCCAAACTATCCGCGTTAGTTGCCAACGCCAGTTGAATGGGCTTTACTGTGTCATCGTTCATGAGCTCAGGAATGAGCTCATGTTCAAGAATGCGTACGCGTCGATACAAGCCCAACAGCTTCTTTCCCACAGGTGTTGGTTTGGGTGGTTGTTCACGTATTAGCACTGGTTGCGCCAAAAAGCGCTCTAGTTGTTTAATTCTCTGTGATACCGCCGATTGAGAGATGTACAGCTCTTCCGCGGCTCGCTCAAATCCACCTTGTGCAACGACCGCATCTAACGCCTCTATCCATTTGTAATCTAAACCACGCATCGCAACCCTCCCAACAAATCAGATTTTCTTATATAGGATTAAAATCATTAATTATACTTATACCAGTTAAAACGATACCTTGCTCACATTCTCTTTATCATTAGATCATTGTTACCGAGGTTTATCGTGAATTTTTGGGTGTTACTGCAAGGCTTTGGTTTAGGTGCCACCATGATTATTCCCATTGGGGCTCAAAATGCCTTCGTACTCAATCAGGGCATCAAACGTAACCACCATTTAACGACTGCAGCTGTTTGCAGTGTCTTAGATATGGTGTTTATTTCTCTGGGTATTTTTGGCGGTGGTGCCATTCTCTCGCAAAATGAGCTACTGCTTACCGCGGTGACATTGGGCGGCATTGCCTTTCTCAGTGTGTACGGTTTGATGTCGCTCAAAAGCGCTTTTAAACCCATAGAACAAGTTGAGAAGCATCACGAAGTGATTGCTCGTGGACGCAGAACGGTCATTTTGGGAGCTTTGGCTGTTACGGTATTAAATCCACATCTGTATCTGGATACGGTGGTGATTTTAGGCTCGATTGGCGGCCAATTTGAGGGGCATGATCGCATTGCCTTTGCGATTGGAACCACGCTGGCATCGTTCACTTGGTTCTACGCACTCTCCATGGGCGCCGCAAAACTAGGGCCAACATTATCAAAGCCCAAAGTGAAGAGAGGGATAGACATTGCGGTGGCGGCTATGATGTTTACTATCGCTGCGCTCCTTACTAGGTCTCTTTTGGCATAACTGCAATAAACCGTGGTTTGACGGAAACAAAAAGCGAGGTCGTAACCTCGCTTTTTTCGATTTGGATTTAGTCCACCTTGTTTAGGTGTACATCCATTTGTGGGAATGGGATCTCGATACCATTTGCATCCAATGCTTCTTTAATAGCCTGCATCGAATCAAAATATACTGCCCAGTAATCTTCGGTTTTACACCATGGGCGTACCACGAAGTTCACCGATGAATCAGCCAGAGCAACAACACCGATTGTCATGTCTGGATCTTTCAAAATACGCGTATCTTTTTCTAGCGTCTCACGGATCACTTGTTTGGTTTTCTTCAGATCCGATTTGTATGAAACACCGATCATGAGATCGACACGGCGTGTGGCATGGCGAGAATAGTTAGTGATCGCACCACCAATCACACCTGAGTTAGGCACAACCACCATCTTATTGTCAGGGGTTTTCAAGACCGTTTGGAAAATCTGAATTGCTTCAACAGAGCCCGCTACACCACCGATTTCCACGTAGTCACCCGATTTAAACGGACGGAATGCAACGATCAAAACACCAGCAGCAAAGTTTGATAGAGAACCCTGTAGAGCAAGGCCAACAGCAAGACCCGCCGCACCGATCACTGCAACAACAGAGGCGGTTTCAACACCAACACGGCCTAAAGCGGCAATCAATACGATAACAAACAGCAAGTAACGAACTAAACCGTGGATAAACTCCACCACCGCTTTGTCCATTTCTTTCTTATTAAGAACTTTCGATACGCTGTTCGCAACGGCTTTCACAATGATGTTACCAATGAACAGAATGACGATCGCAGAAATAATGTTCACACCGTACTGAATCAGTAGATCTGAATTGTTGGTTAGCCAAGTTTCAGCCTGATTTAGACCATCCACTAATGAGGTATCAATCCCCACTGTTTCACCTGCCATAATGTTATTCCTCAAGTTATGACTTTAAAAATGGTACTGGCGTTATATATACGCCCGTTCTTGTTAGTCATCTGAATATGCGTCAGAATTTTGGCACGATATCTCATTTTTGACATTTTGCAAAGTCAGGTTTTTGCAAAAGCTGTCAAAACAGAGATTTACACTCCGTTCAATATCGCTGATCAAGATTAAGCAATTATTTCAAACTGTGCCAGAGTTTTTCTATCCGTCAGCAAGTGGTATAAAAAAACCCGCTCAGAGAGCGGGTTTTGTCTGCAAATCATTCTGTTCAGAATTACAGTACGTCAACTGCGTTAAGGTCAGCGAATGCTTTCTCTAGACGAGCAACCATTGACTCTTGGCCAGCACGTAGCCATACACGTGGATCGTAGTATTTCTTGTTTGGCGCAGATTCGCCAGTTGGGTTACCGATTTGACCTTGTAGGTAATCGTGGTTCTTCGCTTCGTACTGACGAATACCGTCCCAAGTTGCCCACTGAGTATCAGTATCGATGTTCATTTTGATAACACCGTAGCTGATAGACTCTTTGATTTCTGCTTCAGAAGAACCAGAACCACCGTGGAATACGAAGTTTAGTGCGTTTGGAGCGATACCAAATTTCTCAGAACAGTAAGCTTGAGAATCACGTAGGATAGTTGGAGTTAGAACAACGTTACCTGCTTGGTAAACACCGTGCACGTTACCGAAAGATGCTGCGATAGTGAAACGGTGGCTGATTGGGATCAGTTTCTCGTACGCGTAAGCAACGTCTTCTGGAGAAGTGTAAAGCTCAGACTGATCCATGTGAGAGTTGTCTACGCCGTCTTCTTCACCACCAGTACAACCTAGTTCAAACTCTAGAGTCATACCCATTTTTTCCATACGAGCTAGGTACTTAGCACAGATTTCGATGTTCTCTTCTAGCGACTCTTCAGAAAGGTCGATCATGTGAGAAGAGAATAGAGGTTTACCAGTTTGAGCGAAGAACTCTTCACCTGCGTCTAGTAGACCGTCGATCCATGGAAGTAGTTTCTTAGCAGCATGGTCAGTGTGTAGGATTACTGGCACACCGTAAGCTTCAGCAACTGCGTGTACGTATTTCGCACCAGCGATAGCACCAAGGATTTGAGCACCTTGACCTTCAAGTTTCACGCCTTTACCAGCGAAGAAAGCAGCACCGCCGTTAGAGAACTGAACAACAACTGGCGCTTTCACTTTAGAAGCTGCTTCAAGAACACCGTTGATTGAATCAGTGTTTACTACGTTTACAGCTGGAAGAGCGAAGTTGTTTTCTTTTGCTACTTCAAATACTTTCTGAACGTCATCACCAGAGATAACACCTGGTTTTACGAAATCGAAGATCTTAGACATGGATGTAATCCTATTTATCTGTCGTTTTAAAAATAAAACTCGTTAAGTTTAAATTCTTGCAAACGTTTGCTCACAACTCGCGCTATTCTAGCAAAAATGAGATGTGCCGCAAACAAGAAAGCGGGAGAGTAACCCCCGCCTTCGTTTAATTACTTAGCGCGTGCTTCTAGCATTTCAACAGCTGGAAGTACTTTACCTTCTACAAACTCAAGGAACGCACCGCCGCCAGTCGAGATGTAAGATACGTCCGCTTTGATACCGAACTTGTCGATAGCCGCTAGAGTATCGCCACCGCCTGCTACAGAGAATGCAGGAGACTGAGCGATCGCTTCAGAAATACCTTTAGTACCCGCTTCAAAGTTCTTGAACTCGAATACACCTACAGGGCCATTCCAAAGGATGGTTTTCGCGTTTGCGATAATTTCAGCTAGTGCTGCCGTTGATTCTGGACCAAGGTCGAAGATCATGTCATCGTCTTGTACTTCAGAAACATGTTTGATTTCCGCTTCTGCGTTTTCGTCGAATGCTTTCGCACACGCTACGTCAGTAGCAACAGGAATTGCACACTCTTTCATTAGCTTTTGAGCCGTTTCAACTAGGTCAGCTTCGTATAGAGACTTACCTACGTTGTGACCTTCAGCGGCGATGAATGTGTTCGCGATACCACCACCAACAACAAGTTGGTCAGCGATTTTAGATAGTGACTCAAGAACCGTTAGTTTAGTAGACACTTTTGAACCACCAACGATAGCAACTAGAGGACGCTCTGGGTTGCTCATTGCTTTGCCGAGTGCTTCTAGTTCAGCAGCAAGTAGAGGGCCCGCACACGCTACTTCAGCAAACATACCCACACCGTGAGTTGACGCTTGTGCACGGTGAGCTGTACCGAATGCATCCATTACGAATACGTCACATAGTGCCGCGTATTTTTTAGAAAGTGCTTCGTCGTTTTTCTTCTCGCCTTTGTTAAAGCGAACGTTTTCAAGAACAACAAGTTCACCAGCGTTTAGCTCAAGACCATCTAGGTAATCTTTAGCCAATTTCACTTCGCAATCTAGCGCGTCGTTTAGGTAGTTAACCACTGGTTGTAGAGAGAACTCTTCTGCATATTCACCTTCAGTAGGACGACCTAGGTGAGAAGTGACCATTACTTTCGCGCCAGCTTCTAGACATAGCTTGATAGTAGGAAGAGATGCGATGATACGTGCATCAGAAGTTACTTTACCGTCTTTTACTGGCACGTTTAGGTCAGCACGGATGAATACACGTTTACCTGCTAGATCCAGGTCAGTCATCTTGATTACAGACATGATGTGTCCTCTCAAATATTAAAAATAAAGTTTTTGAAAACTCGGCAACCCTGCCAAGCCTGTTAATTCTTCAAACTGGTTATTGATATGGAGTCATTACAAATTTATTTCAAGGCTAAAAATAAATTTTCTCCGACGCTGCCGATACGACTATTTGGCAGCTTGCATTGCGAGCGCAGTATCCAGCATACGGTTCGCAAAGCCCCATTCGTTATCGCACCAAACCAGCATTTTCACTAAATGCCCGTTACTGACTCGAGTTTGGCTACCATCGACAATCGCGCTATGGGGATCATGATTAAAGTCGATGGAAACGAGCGGCGCTTCAGTATAGTCAACAATGCCACGTAATGTACACTGAGATGCGTTAACAATGGTTTGATTTACGTCATTAACTTTCACATTTGTATTAATCGTGACACTTAAATCCATTGCAGTGACGTTTACTGTCGGCACTCTCACTGAAATAGCTTCAAATTTGTTGGAAAATTTCGGGAAGATTCTTTCAATTCCCTTATGCAACTTGGTATCCACCGGAATAATGGATTGGCTGGCGGCTCGAGTGCGGCGTAAGTCGCTGTGATAGGCATCAATCACTTGTTGATCATTCATCGAAGAGTGAATGGTGGTAATGGTGCCAGATTCAATGCCAAATGCCTCGTCCAACACTTTAATGATCGGCACAATACAGTTAGTGGTACACGAACCGTTGGAAACGACGTTGTGCTCGGCTGTCAAGGTTTCATGGTTAACACCATAGATGATGGTGTTGTCGAGATCACTGGCACCTGGATGCGAAAACAGCACTTTCTTCGCTCCGGCTTTGATGTGCTCTAACCCATCAGCTTGGCAACCAAACACGCCCGTACAATCGAGGACCAGATCGACCTCGAGGTCACGCCAAGGCAGAAGATTGATTTCGGAAAGGTGCAGAATACGGATAGAATCGAACTCGCCCTTACCTTGAGGGCAAGCGTCATGGTGAACGTAGAGATGTTCTTGATCGTGGGAGATTCTCTTGCCAAAACGTCCATGACTGGTGTCATATTGCAGCAAGTGAGCCATGGCTTCTGGCTGAGCAAGCTCATTAACCGCGACCACTTTAATTTGTTGATGCTTACCGCTTTCATACACGGCGCGCAGAACATTACGACCGATACGTCCAAATCCATTGATCGCAACTTTTAGCATCTATCCTTCGCCTCACCAAAAATTTCGTGTCACAGATAGTACCCGATACGCAGGCTAAACGCATTAAGTAAGTGATCTCAGTCGCGGTAAACTCTCTTTTCACTTCACGAAACATTCACTTCGCCAATATATTTAATTGAGGCGTCGCGTATTTCACTTGGCACTTTAGTTCCTTGTTTGATCACCAAAAGGAAACGCGTATGTCTGGTTTTCCCGCAGCTCACTTTTGCAAGCGATGCAATAAAGAAACACCGCACTCAGAAGTGCTGGTCCGTAAGCCAAGTCGCTACGATACGGATAAAACGATTCTTGGAACGTTAAAGCTTTGGGCTCATACCCTGATAAATGGCGGTCACTATTACGATATGGATCGCTATGTCACCTGCAAGGAATGTGGGCACAAAGAGAAAGACAACTGGGGAAAAGAATTTGAATAGGCACAAAAAAACCGAGCATTAACGCTCGGTTTTTCTTTTATCTTCGTAAGCTTACGCTAGCAGTTCTTTTGCTGTGTTCACTACGTTTTCTACAGTGAAACCAAACATTTCGAACAGCTGGTCAGCAGGTGCTGATTCACCGAAAGTCGTCATACCGATGATGCGACCGTCGAAACCAACGTACTTGTACCAGAAATCCGCGATGCCCGCTTCGATAGCGATACGTGCGGTGACGTCTGATGGCAATACAGATTCACGGTAAGCCGCATCTTGCTTGTCGAAAGTATCAGTAGCAGGCATTGAAACCACACGCACTTTCTTACCTTCAGCGGTCAGTTGTTCTGCCGCTTTCACTGCTAGCTCAACTTCAGAACCCGTCGCGATTAGGATCAGCTCAGGCTTACCATCGCTGTCTTTCAGGATATAACCACCTTTGGCGATGTCTGCCACTTGCTCAGCACTGCGTGGTTGCTGTGCTAGGTTTTGACGAGAGAAAATCAGTGCCGATGGACCATCTTTACGTTCAATCGCCAGTTTCCATGCAACTGCCGATTCCACTTGGTCACATGGACGCCATGTGCTCATGTTTGGCGTTAGACGCAGCGATGCGATTTGCTCAACCGGTTGGTGAGTTGGACCATCTTCGCCAAGACCGATAGAATCGTGCGTGTAAACTTGGATGTTTTGCACTTTCATCAGAGCGGCCATACGCATTGCGTTACGTGCGTATTCCATGAACATCAGGAAGGTTGCGCCGTAAGGTACGAAACCGCCGTGTAGCGCGATACCGTTCATGATCGCAGTCATACCAAATTCACGTACACCGTAGTGGATGTAGTTACCAGAGAAGTCGTTTGCTTCTAGCGATTTAGAACCCGACCACATGGTGAGGTTAGAAGGCGCTAGGTCAGCAGAGCCGCCCATGAATTCTGGCAGCATTTTACCAAACGCTTCTAGCGCGTTTTGTGATGCTTTACGTGATGCGATGTTCGCTGGGTTTGCTTGAAGATCTGCAATGATTTGGTTTGCTTTCTCTTCCCACTGAGCTGGAAGCTCGCCATTTACGCGGCGTTTGAACTCTGCGGCTTCGACTGGGTACGCTGCTGCGTACGCATCAAACTTCGCATTCCAAGCGGCTTCTTTTGCAGCGCCAGCTGCTTTTGCATCCCACTCTGCGTAAACGTCAGCAGGGATTTCAAATGCTGGGTGTTCCCAACCTAGGAATTCACGAGCTGCGGCAATTTCTTCCGCACCTAGTGGTGCACCGTGACAGTCGTGTGAACCCGATTTGTTTGGTGAACCAAAACCGATGATAGTTTTAGTACAGATTAGAGTTGGGCGAGGATCCGCTTTAGCGGCTTCAATTGCTGCGTTGATCGCTTCAGCATTGTGACCATCCACTGCTGGGATAACGTGCCAGCCGTAAGCTTCGAAACGCTTAGGCGTATCGTCAGAAAACCAGCCTTCAACGTGACCGTCGATAGAGATGCCGTTGTCATCCCAGAATGCAATCAGTTTACCAAGACCTAGCGTACCCGCTAGAGAACATGCCTCGTGCGAGATACCTTCCATCAGACAGCCATCACCCATGAACACGTAAGTGAAGTGGTCAACGATGTCGTGGCCAGGTTTGTTGAACTGCGCTGCGAGCGCTTTCTCAGCCATTGCCATACCAACCGCGTTGGTGATGCCTTGACCTAGAGGGCCCGTTGTTGTTTCGATACCAGGCGCGTAGCCGTATTCT
>NZ_NPKW01001119.1:0-379 GCF_002265885.1 Vibrio sp. 03_296 | reverse complement strand
TCGCGTACACTTAATCGGCGAACAGCCATACCTTGGACCGACTTCAGCCCCAGGATGTGATGAGCCGACATCGAGGTGCCAAACACCGCCGTCGATATGAACTCTTGGGTCGGTATCAGCCTGTTATCCCCGGAGTACCTTTTATCCGTTGAGCGATGGCCCTTCCATTCAGAACCACCGGATCACTATGACCTGCTTTCGCACCTGCTCGAACCGTCATTCTCGCAGTTAAGCGGGCTTATGCCATTGCACTAACCTCACGATGTCCAACCGTGATTAGCCCACCTTCGTGCTCCTCCGTTACTCTTTGGGAGGAGACCGCCCCAGTCAAACTACCCACCAGGCACTGTCCGCAACCCCGATTAGGGGCCAACGTTAG
>NZ_NPKW01001118.1:0-457 GCF_002265885.1 Vibrio sp. 03_296 | reverse complement strand
CATTATTTGAATGAGTCGAGATAGCGTTGATTTTGCCGGACTCAATTTCGAATAGTCACTAAAAGTGACATTCCCAAGAACACTTGAATGTGTTTGTTGGTGTTTGTCTTAAAGACAAACATTGAGAACTTTACAAACAACAATAAATTGTTGTTTTGTCAGCTTTCCAAATTGTTAAAGAGCAAGATTTTCTAATGAAAACCATTTTTAAAGATTCTTAAGGAAAAACCCTTAAAGATGGTGGAGCTATGCGGGATCGAACCGCAGACCTCCTGCGTGCAAGGCAGGCGCTCTCCCAGCTGAGCTATAACCCCATCGTTGAGTGGTGGGTCTGAGTGGACTCGAACCACCGACCTTACGCTTATCAGGCGTACGCTCTAACCACCTGAGCTACAGACCCACTAGATGCTCTAATCTAAACCGTATCAATCTGTGTGAACACTCATCGCAATAATCA
>NZ_NPKW01001116.1:0-581 GCF_002265885.1 Vibrio sp. 03_296 | reverse complement strand
GCAATGTAGATCAGATAAGGATCGGTTGACCGATCCTTCTGATGAGAGACAATCGGAAACCTGTTTATAGGTTTCCGATTTTTTATGTCTATCCAAAACTATTTTGCTGACTTTCTTGAAGAGAGTCCTGTTGATGTCGCTCAGCTAACCACCTTCTCCGAGCATATTCCTGATGAGTGGGTTGCTAAAGCGGCAACACTTTCCGATAAAGCGACAATTCGTCGACGTCGTTTACCTAGTGATATGGTTCTTTGGCTTATTGTTGGAATGGCGTTTTCCGCAATGAGTCTATTGCAGAAGTCGCACGGCGAATGAATGTCTGTGCCGAGGGCTTAGCCGATGAGGAACTGCTAGCTAAAAGTGCTTTAACGCAAGCAAGGCAACGCCTTGGTAAAGCTGCTCCAGAATGGTTGTTTAGACAATGCAGTCACACATGGGGTCTAGAGCGTTACCCCGAGGATACTTGGCAAGGCTTACAAGTCTTCGCTATTGATGGGGCTCTTTTTCGAACCGCTGATACATCAGAACTAAGAGAACATTTTGGGTCAGGTAATACATCCAGCGAGAGGCAGACACCTCAT
>NZ_NPKW01001115.1:0-665 GCF_002265885.1 Vibrio sp. 03_296 | reverse complement strand
AGGGTGTGTAAGCGCTGTGAGGCGTTGAGCTAACCTGTACTAATTGCCCGTGAGGCTTAACCATACAACACCCAAAGGGTTTTGATGGACTCAAAGCAAGAACGAATTGAATGTGTAGAGAACGCAAACAGCTTTCCGAATTTTAAGAATTTGCTTGGCGACCATAGCGTTTTGGACCCACCTGAACCCATTCCGAACTCAGAAGTGAAACGAAATAGCGTCGATGGTAGTGTGGGGTTTCCCCATGTGAGAGTAGAACATCGCCAGGCTTTTAATTCGGCTTGTCTTTAATTAGACGAGTCACCATAAAGTTTTAAGCAAAAAAGCTTAGAGTTTTATGTTGACTTCCAGAGTCAATCGCGTATTATACGCACCTCGCTTAAGTGCTAAGGCGCTGAAAGCAAAGCTCTTTAACAATATAAACCTATCAATCTGTGTGGGCACTCGTTGATGATAATCCAAAAGATTTATCAATGAACTGAGTGACCAAAACGATACTAAGTATCGGCACAGTCAATTTATTCAGTATTCATTGAGCCGAAGCGAAAGCTTCAAAAAACTTTTAATTGAAGAGTTTGATCATGGCTCAGATTGAACGCTGGCGGCAGGCCTAACACATGCAAGTCGAGCGGCAGCACAGAGAAACTTGTTTCTCGGGTGGCGAG
>NZ_NPKW01001114.1:0-513 GCF_002265885.1 Vibrio sp. 03_296 | reverse complement strand
GAATGGGTTCAGGTGGGTCCAAAACGCTATGGTCGCCAAGCAAATTCTTAAAATTCGGAAAGCTGTTTGCGTTCTCTACACATTCAATTCGTTCTTGCTTTGAGTCCATCAAAACCCTTTGGGTGTTGTATGGTTAAGCCTCACGGGCAATTAGTACAGGTTAGCTCAACGCCTCACAGCGCTTACACACCCTGCCTATCAACGTTCTAGTCTCGAACAACCCTTCAGGATACTTAAAGTATCAGGGAAGACTCATCTCAGGGCTCGCTTCCCGCTTAGATGCTTTCAGCGGTTATCGATTCCGAACTTAGCTACCGGGCAATGCGTCTGGCGACACAACCCGAACACCAGAGGTTCGTCCACTCCGGTCCTCTCGTACTAGGAGCAGCCCCCTTCAATCTTCCAACGCCCACGGCAGATAGGGACCGAACTGTCTCACGACGTTCTAAACCCAGCTCGCGTACCACTTTAAATGGCGAACAGCCATACCCTTGGGACCGACTTCAGCCCCAG
>NZ_NPKW01001113.1:0-638 GCF_002265885.1 Vibrio sp. 03_296 | reverse complement strand
TGCAATTCTCTATGAGAAACACACTTTTTAAAGACTTTCAGCGTCGAAAAATCAACCACAGACATAAAGAAGGTGGTTTTCATTAAGAAACACTAAAAATATTTAAAGAGTGGTGGGCGATACCGGGTTCGAACCAGTGACCCCCTGCTTGTAAGGCAGGTGCTCTCCCAACTGAGCTAATCGCCCATTGCGTTCAAGAATGGTGGAGCTATGCGGGATCGAACCGCAGACCTCCTGCGTGCAAGGCAGGCGCTCTCCCAGCTGAGCTATARCCCCAAMTCTTGAAGTAATGGTGGGTCGTGCAGGATTCGAACCTGCGACCAATTGATTAAAAGTCAACTGCTCTACCGACTGAGCTAACGACCCATGGTATCCCGTAGGGGAGTCGAACCCCTGTTACCGCCGTGAAAGGGCGGTGTCCTAGGCCTCTAGACGAACGGGACACTAAGATACTCTAAACTTTCTAAACCATATCAATCTGTGTGAACACTCATCGCAATAATCATCGTATAAGGAGGTGATCCAGCGCCAGGTTCCCCTAGCGCTACCTTGTTACGACTTCACCCCAGTCATGAACCACAAAGTGGTGAGCGTCCTCCCGAAGGTTAAACTACCCACTTCTTTTGCAKCCCACTCCM
>NZ_NPKW01001112.1:0-568 GCF_002265885.1 Vibrio sp. 03_296 | reverse complement strand
GGGATGCCAAGCAATCTCACTCCACCGCCGTCTTTCGGGATTTCTACCCGTCTGACCGGCTGTGGTTGGTACTGCTTGGTTTTGAGCTCAGAGAGGAGTTGGTCAAGGTTATCACTCAGATTTGAGGCGAAGTCGCTCAGGCTCTGCCTATCTATTCCGGCCGCGCCTTTCGCTTTACACACCTTTTTAAATCCTCTGTATAGTCGCTCTTTACTGAGCAAGTGACCGTACAGGCTGTAATAAACTCTCAACGTCTTCCCTTGGGTTGTGTGCTGTGTGGGGACARGATGYTTTCTTCAGTGTCGGTTTGTTTCRCTTTGCTGTTTAGCTTTCTAGCTCAATGGCAATTGACTAAAGTGAGCCAAAGTTACTCCCGTGCACGGTTTCTCGTTGTCGTCTTCTGCTTCCACAGGTGACCACGCCGGAATACCCCGATAGCGAATCGGTTTGGGTGCCACTAAAAAAAAACATCTGCTCATCACAGACTTAAAGTGTACTTCCTCCCTTCGCAACACTCGCTTGCTTTTGGCAAWGCGGTGCCCCATCACGACGCGATGCTAATGGTCAG
>NZ_NPKW01001111.1:0-457 GCF_002265885.1 Vibrio sp. 03_296 | reverse complement strand
GAGTTCTCTCAAGCGCCTTGGTATTCTCTACCCGACCACCTGTGTCGGTTTGGGGTACGATTCCTTACAATCTGAAGCTTAGAGGCTTTTCCTGGAAGCATGGCATCAATGACTTCACTACCGTAGTAGCTCGACGTCGTGTCTCAGCCTTAAGAGTRTCCGGATTTACCTAAACACTCAGCCTACGCACTTGAACCTGGACAACCGTCGCCAGGCCCACCTAGCCTTCTCCGTCCCCCCATCGCAATTGTAAGAAGTACGGGAATATTAACCCGTTTCCCATCGACTACGCTTTTCAGCCTCGCCTTAGGGGTCGACTTACCCTTGCCCCGATTAACGTTGGACAGGAACCCTTGGTCTTCCGGCGGGGAGGTTTTTCACCCCCCCTTGTCGTTACTCATGTCAGCATTCGCACTTCTGATACCTCCAGCATGCTTTACAACACACCTTCAACGGC
>NZ_NPKW01001110.1:0-633 GCF_002265885.1 Vibrio sp. 03_296 | reverse complement strand
TGAAATGCCTTTTATTATCGCCTGTTCCAAAGCCAATTTACCTTTTGTAATTGCCAATCCTATCCACATTAAACGCTTCGCTGGCGCTATTGGCCGCAGAGCTAAAACGGATAAACTGGATGCTCAATTAATCGCTCATTATAGCGAAGCCATTCAACCCCAATTGACCCAGTTAAAACCAGAAATTATGCGTTTAATGAGTGACTTAGTCGCCCGTCGACATCAAATTTTAACGATGCAAACTATGGAAAAGAATCGCTTACAACAACTCCCTAAAACGCTTCATTCCACAATCAATCCAATCATTACTTCCTTCAAAATCAGATAGAGAAGATCGAAGCACTCATCATTGCTCTCATTGAAAAACGCCTTCTTATCAGAGCAAAAATATCATTTTACAAAGTGTCCCAGGCATCGGGAAAGTGAGTGCGGCCGCCATCATTAGCAACGTTCCTGAGTTGGGTTATATCAACAATAAACAAGCGGCTTCTCTAATAGGTGTTGCTCCCATGAATAGAGAAAGTGGCCGCTATAAAGGCAAACGAATTATCCAAGGTGGGCGCGCTCAGGTGCGTACAGTCCTGTATATGGCGATGATGTCTGCAATGCAATCTAACCCTGTTTTTAAGACCA
>NZ_NPKW01000111.1:0-6535 GCF_002265885.1 Vibrio sp. 03_296 | reverse complement strand
AGTCTTCGGACTGGGTTTTGTCGTTTTCAGCGTGATGAATTTTTCTTTCAAGGGAATGCATCTTGCTCATGTCATACCAATCTGGAAAATTAACTGTCAGGTCTATCCATCTTCTCGAGCACATCTGTCTGACTCTGGCCGAACATTCCAAAAAACTCTTCCAAGCCCTACATACTTTGGAGACAATGCCTTCGTAATCCGCAAAAGATGGATTGGCGAGATAGTGTTGTCTTAACCCACTCCACACTTGTTCTATCGGGTTTAGCTCTGGAGAATAGGGTGGGAGCTTGATGATACTGACTTAATTGTTCTCGCTGCTCCGCGTTAAGAAATGCTGGGCGACCCGTTCTTGGTTTCTCTTGCAGTCCTTTAAGCCCTTCTTCAAGGAATGTTTGTACCCATTTATTCACACTGGCTCTGCTTACCTTCAGGAACTTAGCAATTTGGGTTCGAGAGTGACCATCTTTAAAATGGGCCAATGCGAGTAATCACATCTTCATTTGAATAGATTTTTGTTGGCTAGCAAGTTTTTTGAAATCAATGTTATTGAGACTGTCCATAGCGTCATTTATCACGAAGAAGTAACAGCCTCAATTAGATCATCTTTTTAGTTAGGTTGATATTATCCTCGCTAGATCGCTATTAAACACCACAGGAGCTTGCCGTCATTCGGGGGAGTTACACATATAAAAAAGCCCAACACGTCGTTGGGCTTAAGTGATGTTTTAATGTGCCGTCAATACTAGAGAATTCTCTTTAGTACGCCATCGGCTTTAATGCGAGTGATTTTGCGGACTAACTTCTGAACCACTTCCGGATATTCTTCGACTTTCTCAAGTTGTTTGTATGTACAAATTAACTGAGTGTGCTGGAGAATGTTGTCGACCTCAGAATCAAACTGTTCTGTTAGTTGCGCAAAGTCATCTCTAATCAACAAACCGTTTTCGAGATCTAACGCCCAAGCTCTAGGATTGAGATTGTTTCCTGTCAGCAGCATGTAGCGTTTATCAACCCAAATACCTTTAAGGTGGAAGCTGTTATCGCCATCTTTCCAGAGCCGAATAGAAAGGTTTCTTGCTGCTATTTGAGCTTCATAAGCTTTAGCAAACTTGCGTAGGTTCAGCTCATATAAATAGGGTAAACCACCAATCGTTTTGAATTCTTTGTCTGGTGCGATGTAAAAGTCGTTAGCGGTCTTATCGCCTACAACAATCGTCACCTTTACGCCACGTTTTAACGCACGTTTCACGCCCTTTGCGATATCTTTAGGAAAGTTGAAGTAAGGCGTACAAATGAATATTTCACTTTGAGCCGCATCAATCAGCTTAGCGATGTTTTGATTGAGGAAGTTCCGCCTCTTTCCTAAACCGACCATCGGGGTGATGGAAAATTGATGTTCGGCAGCCTCGTGAGATTCAAAGCGATACTTGGCGCGAGCTAACGCTGAGCGAAATTGACGAATTGCGGTCTTAATTTCTTTGGTTTCAGGGCGTTCTTCTTTTGCCAAATCATTCACGGCAGGGTGCGCTATCATTTCGTTTTGGACGAAACTGAACATAGTGTCGGCAAGGGATTCATTATGAATCACGTGGTATCGATCAAAGCGATAACGCTCACTGTACTGAAGGTAGACGTTGTTGAGGCTCGCTCCGCTGTAAATCACCGTGTCGTCGACAATGAAGCCTTTTAGATGGAGTACACCAAAGACTTCCCTACCGCGAACTGGAATGCCGTAAACAGGAATTTTGTGTTGATATTTGTTCGCAAACGCTTTGTAAAGCGCAGCATTACCTTCAGATTTTTCTGCACCGATCAAGCCACGTTGTGCTCGGTGCCAATCAACGCATACGCTGATATCTAAACCCGGATTGCGTTGCTTAGCTTCGTATAGCGCTGTCAGTATTTCTCGCCCGGCCTCATCATCTTCGAGATACAAAGCCACTAGGCAGATACGAGAGGTCGCTTTTGCGATCGCATCTATCAAGCGAGTCCTGAAGTCTTTCGCTGTATGAAGAACTTCCAGAGCATCAGCATCCACAGCAATGCTGGGTAGCTGTGCAAAAGGATTCCTGCTAGCCATCATATGGGGTGTATTACCTTCGTTATGTGCAGTATTGCAAGCTGCCGATTCTACCAAATTTATTAAATCCAATACCAGAAAAGCGCGAATTCTTAGCGGATTTGTGCCTGATATTGCATAGGAACGAGATCTTTGCCACTTTCTGAATAGCGTATAAACTTTTGTTTCAGAGAGTTAGGCAACTGCTCGGACGAAATCGTCACGAACGAATGTTGCGCATAAAAAGGTTCGAGGTGTCGATAAGCAAAGCAAAAGACCTTTTCGTCAAGGAGTCTTTCCGCACAGTATTTGAGCAAGCAATGTGCGATCCCTTTTTTTCGCTGGCTGGGTATGACCAGCATACCAGTCATCAGTTGATGTTCTTCAACCCGACGAAAGCGCACAACGCCAATGGTCTGCTTATCTTGCATTGCGACGACAATGTTCTCATCTTTTTTTACCTTCGTGCCCGGATAATGGGCCTTATAGAGTTTTTTGATGATAGGAACTTTGATGGGATCCAGTAGTTCAAAGTGAATTGCATGTGTCATGGCACTGTGCCTGCAGGATAAGTGTTGTAGAATGGGCAAAGTTTAAGTTAATACGTTGATGCTATGCAAATTAAGCAAAATATCTCTTTAAAGCCGTACCATACTTTCGCCATTGAGCAATGTAGCCATTATCTGGTTGAAGCAGGTAGTGTGGATGAGCTCATCGAAATTTACGACAACCCAGATTTCTTTGAGTTGCCAAAGCTCATTATTGGTAGTGGTAGCAATGTGCTCTTTACCCAGCCTTTTTCCGGTGTCGTGGTGGTGAATCGTCTTTCTGGTAAAACGTTAAGTGAGGACGAATCGTTTTACTATATCCATGCTCAGGGGGGAGAGGATTGGCCCAACTTGGTGGAATGGTCTGTTCAACAAGGGATTGGTGGTTTAGAGAACCTTGCCTTGATTCCTGGTTGTGCAGGCTCGGCACCGATTCAGAATATTGGTGCTTATGGGGTTGAATTTAAAGATGTGTGCCAGTACGTGGATATTTTGATGCTGGACGATTTTTCTCAACGTCGCCTCAGTGCTGAAGAGTGTCAATTTGGCTATCGTGACTCAGTATTTAAGCACGCCCTTTATAATCAATGCGTAGTGATTGCGGTGGGGTTAAAATTGCCTAAAACGTGGCAAGCGAATAACAGTTACGGCCCGTTGCAGGACATTGCAGAGCATGAACTTTCACCAATCAGTATCTTTCACAAAGTGTGTGAAGTTCGTAGAGAGAAATTGCCAGATCCAAAGCAGGTCGGCAACGCTGGCAGCTTTTTTAAAAACCCCATTATCGATAAAGCCCATTGGCAGCAGCTAAAAGCTCAGTTTCCTCACATCGTTGCGTATCCTGCTGGTGAACAGATGAAAGTAGCTGCTGGATGGTTGATTGACCAGTGCGATTTTAAAGGTGTGCAAGTTGGTGGTGCTCAAGTTCACCCGAAGCAAGCGTTAGTGTTGACTAATGCGCAGTCATGTACCGCGCAAGATATCATCCAGTTGGCCAGCCTTATTTGCGATGCGGTTTGGGATAAATATCAGATTGCACTTGAACATGAAGTTCGCTTTATCGGTGCTGTCGGTGAGACCTGTTTAAGTGAGCTAAGAGTAGAGTCATGAGAAAAGAGCACGTTGTTAAACTGCATTTATTAAAACGCTTAGCCGATGGACAGTTTCATTCTGGAGAGACGTTGGGTCATGAACTTGGTATTTCTCGAGCGGCGATCTCAAAGCACATTAACGCATTGCAGGATTGGGGAGTTGATGTTTATCGAATTCAAGGGCGAGGCTATCAACTGGCTCAGCCTATGACGCTGCTTGATGAGCATCAGCTGGTTGAGCAAAATGCAAATAATGTTGAACTGATCCCCGTGATTGACTCAACCAATCAGTATCTACTGGAACGTATTGAAAACCTTCAAACAGGCCATGTTTGTTTGGCTGAGTATCAATCACAAGGGCGAGGCCGACGAGGGCGGCAGTGGTTTTCGCCTTTTGGCTCCAACCTGTATATGTCGATGTACTGGCGTCTGGACGCTGGAATGGCAGCAGCGATGGGGTTGAGCCTTGTTGTGGGGATTGCTGCGGTTGAAGCGTTGGAATCATTAGGCGTTCAAGGTGTGAAATTGAAGTGGCCTAATGATGTTTACTACCAAGATAAGAAATTGGCGGGAATTTTGGTCGAGATGACTGGTCAAGCAGGAGGCGCTGCTCACTTGGTGATTGGAATGGGTCTAAACATGCAAATGCAGGCAGATTGCCATTCTATTGATCAACCGTGGACAGCGCTCAGCCAGATTGAATCTGGAGCGAGACTAGATCGAACAGAACTGGCTTTAGCGTTAATGGCGAAATGGCGAGAAGCCCTTTCTGAGTATGAACTATGCGGCTTAAACGGTTTCATCGAGCGTTGGAATCGATTGGATAACTTTAAAGGTCGCCAAGTTAAGTTATTGATAGGTCCCAGAGAAATTCATGGCGAAGTTCAAGGCATTGACAGCCAAGGCGGCGTTATTCTAAAAACCGTGGAAGGGATTCAAACATTTGTTGGTGGTGAAATCTCTTTGCGAGCTAACGATCAGTAAACGAAATTGAATGGTATGCTGAGTCGTTGTTTCTATTTACGTAGCAGAATCTCTTCGACCAAGTGATTTTGGCCCTTACGCAGAATCAGATGAGCGCGTTCTTTGGTTGGCAAAATGTTTTCCGTTAAATTAATGCCATTAATGTCTCGCCAAATCTGTTGTGCTTTCTCGATGGCTTGTTGCTCGCTAAGTTGAGTATAGTGACTAAAGTACGAGCCAGGTTGAGTAAACGCGCCTTTACGGAACTTGAGAAAGCGCTCCACATACCATTGTTCTATCGTATCGCTTTCAGCATCAACGTAAATTGAGAAATCGAGGAAATCAGAAACAAAAACACGATGAGGATCGTGTGGGTAGTCCATACCACTTTGCAGTACATTCAGCCCTTCGATAATCAAAACATCGGGGCGATCCACTTTCTTTACTTCCTCCGTAATGTCGTAAGTAATATGCGAGTAAACAGGAACCTCAAGCTCCGGTTTACCTGCTTTGACATCGGAGACAAACTGCACCAGCTTCTTCATATCATAAGATTCTGGAAAGCCTTTCTTATGCATGATGCCGCGTTGATCCAGCTCCTTTTTTGGATAGAGAAAACCATCAGTGGTGACCAGTTCGACTTTGGGATGGTTTTCCCAGCGAGAAAGTAGAGCACATAAGACCCGAGCAGTGGTGCTCTTACCTACAGCCACACTGCCTGCGATACCGATGACGAAAGGAGGAGCGTGTTCATCATTATCCAAAAACTGATGAAGCACCGAATTGCGGCTCTGCCTCGCCTGCACATAAAGATTCAATAAGCGAGAAAGAGGGAGATACACTTCCACCGCTTCTTGCATGGTGAGATTTTCATTGATCCCTTGCAATGCCTTTAAGTCTTCTTCAGACAACGTCATTGGCACTGAATTACGTAATTCAGACCAAGTTGCGCGACTAAATGACAAAAATGGGCTCATATGAACGCTTCCTTTCCATGTGAATCGTGAAAGAGAATGCAAAATACATCATGAGTAACAGAAAGCAAATGACAATAGTGAATCCTCATTGAAAAAAGAGAGAATTGTGTGATTTTGCGTCAGGTGATTCTGTTTTATCAAAAAATCAGATTTTTTTGTAAAAAAGCTATTGCAAGCAAAGAAATGATTCACTAGAATGCGCTCCACTTATGCCGACTTAGCTCAGTAGGTAGAGCAACTGACTTGTAATCAGTAGGTCACCAGTTCGATTCCGGTAGTCGGCACCATTCTCTCCCACTTAATAGTGATTGTAGTGAGAATGGTTGAAAAATTTGGAGGGGTTCCCGAGTGGCCAAAGGGAGCAGACTGTAAATCTGCCGGCTCCGCCTTCGATGGTTCGAATCCGTCCCCCTCCACCATATTCTTTAGGAAATAGCTCTCAGAGTTACGTGTTGCGGGCATCGTATAATGGCTATTACCTCAGCCTTCCAAGCTGATGATGCGGGTTCGATTCCCGCTGCCCGCTCCACTCACAATTTGAGTGCTGATATAGCTCAGGTGGTAGAGCGCATCCTTGGTAAGGATGAGGTCGGCAGTTCGAGTCTGCCTATCAGCACCAGCTCTCAAAGTTATTTCCTTTTGATATAAGATTTACCAATTATCTTTTTTGGTTGCGTGGTCAATTCGGGCCACCTAAATCCGTACCTAGAGGGACTATTCATGTCTAAAGAAAAATTTGAACGTGTAAAACCGCACGTAAACGTTGGTACTATCGGCCACGTTGACCACGGTAAAACAACTCTAACTGCAGCTATCTGTACTACTCTTGCAAAAGTTTACGGCGGTGCTGCTCGTGACTTCGCATCAATCGACAACGCTCCAGAAGAGCGTGAGCGT
>NZ_NPKW01001109.1:0-523 GCF_002265885.1 Vibrio sp. 03_296 | reverse complement strand
GTGTTCACTACAGATTGATATGGTTTAGAAAGTTTAGAGTATCTTAGTGTCCCGTTCGTCTAGAGGCCTAGGACACCGCCCTTTCACGGCGGTAACAGGGGTTCGACTCCCCTACGGGATACCATCTTTAAGCATTCTTACGAGTGTGTTTAAACATGGTTTTCATTAGAAAATCTGCTCTTTAACAATTTGGAAAGCTGACAAAACAACAATTTATTGTTGTTTGTAAAGTTCTCAATGTTTGTCTTTAAGACAAACACCAACAAATACATTCAAGTGTTCTTGGGAATGTCACTTTTAGTGACTATTCGAAATTGAGTCCGGCAAATCAACGCTATCTCGCTCATTCAAATAATGAGATAGCAACTTTGGTTGTTTAACAAAGACCCTTTGGGGTTGTATGGTTAAGTGACTAAGCGTGCACGGTGGATGCCTTGGCAGTCAGAGGCGATGAAGGACGTAGTAACTTGCGATAAGCGTAGATGAGGCAGTAACAGCCACTTGAGTCTACGATTTCCGAATG
>NZ_NPKW01001108.1:0-1573 GCF_002265885.1 Vibrio sp. 03_296 | reverse complement strand
CCAAATTACAGCTAAGTGGGAAACGATGTGGGAAGGCTTAGACAGCTAGGATGTTGGCTTAGAAGCAGCCATCATTTAAAGAAAGCGTAATAGCTCACTAGTCGAGTCGGCCTGCGCGGAAGATGTAACGGGGCTAAGTTGTAAACCGAAGCTGCGGCAATGTTCTATGAACATTGGGTAGGGGAGCGTTCTGTAAGCCGTTGAAGGTGTGTTGTAAAGCATGCTGGAGGTATCAGAAGTGCGAATGCTGACATGAGTAACGACAAGGGGGGTGAAAAACCTCCCCGCCGGAAGAYCAAGGGTTCCTGTCCAACGTTAATCGGGGCAGGGTAAGTCGACCCCTAAGGCGAGGCTGAAAAGCGTAGTCGATGGGAAACGGGTTAATATTCCCGTACTTCTTACAATTGCGATGGGGGGACGGAGAAGGCTAGGTGGGCCTGGCGACGGTTGTCCAGGTTCAAGTGCGTAGGCTGAGTGTTTAGGTAAATCCGGAYACTCTTAAGGCTGAGACACGACGTCGAGCTACTACGGTAGTGAAGTCATTGATGCCATGCTTCCAGGAAAAGCCTCTAAGCTTCAGATTGTAAGGAATCGTACCCCAAACCGACACAGGTGGTCGGGTAGAGAATACCAAGGCGCTTGAGAGAACTCGGGTGAAGGAACTAGGCAAAATGGTACCGTAACTTCGGGAGAAGGTACGCTCTTGATGGTGAAGTCCCTTGCGGATGGAGCTGACGAGAGTCGCAGATACCAGGTGGCTGCAACTGTTTATTAAAAACACAGCACTGTGCAAAATCGTAAGATGACGTATACGGTGTGACGCCTGCCCGGTGCCGGAAGGTTAATTGATGGGGTTAGCGTAAGCGAAGCTCTTGATCGAAGCCCCGGTAAACGGCGGCCGTAACTATAACGGTCCTAAGGTAGCGAAATTCCTTGTCGGGTAAGTTCCGACCTGCACGAATGGCGTAATGATGGCCACGCTGTCTCCACCCGAGACTCAGTGAAATTGAAATCGCTGTGAAGATGCAGTGTACCCGCGGCTAGACGGAAAGACCCCGTGAACCTTTACTACAGCTTGGCACTGAACATTGAACCTACATGTGTAGGATAGGTGGGAGGCTTTGAAGACGTGACGCCAGTTGCGTTGGAGCCGTCCTTGAAATACCACCCTTGTATGTTTGATGTTCTAACGTTGGCCCCTAATCGGGGTTGCGGACAGTGCCTGGTGGGTAGTTTGACTGGGGCGGTCTCCTCCCAAAGAGTAACGGAGGAGCACGAAGGTGGGCTAATCACGGTTGGACATCGTGAGGTTAGTGCAATGGCATAAGCCCGCTTAACTGCGAGAATGACGGTTCGAGCAGGTGCGAAAGCAGGTCATAGTGATCCGGTGGTTCTGAATGGAAGGGCCATCGCTCAACGGATAAARGTACTCCGGGGATAACAGGCTGATACCGCCCAAGAGTTCATATCGACGGCGGTGTTTGGCACCTCGATGTCGGCTCAGTCACATCCTGGGGCTGAAGTCGGTCCCAAGGGTATGGCTGTTCGCCATTTAAAGTGGTACGCGAGCTGG
>NZ_NPKW01001107.1:0-869 GCF_002265885.1 Vibrio sp. 03_296 | reverse complement strand
CCACAGGTGACCACGCCGGAATACCCCGATAGCGAATCGGTTTGGGTGCCACTAAAAAAAAACATCTGCTCATCACAGACTTAAAGTGTACTTCCTCCCTTCGCAACACTCGCTTGCTTTTGGCAAAGCGGTGCCCCATCAGACGCGATGCTAATGGTCAGCTCGGTTTTCTCCTCCACGCCATTACTGGGCTTCTCAGGCCGAGCCTTACTCACTACTACGGATTCATCTGCCACCTCACACCAACACGAGTCTTGGTTTTCACCTTGAACTCGTGCTTCCGGCGTTTGCCCGGATGTGGTGTCAGGCTTCCCCAGTTACTGCACTGGCTCCCTGTTAACAATGCCACCCTCAAGCACAGCATAGRTCTGACTGAGTATTGGGCTTTGCGATGTTTCGGACGCTTACCCACCTATGCTGCCGAAGCAGGTTCACTTACGTTGTGTACTGTTAACTTCCTATTGCTTCCTTCAGACYCTGCCGTTGGCCAGCAACGCCCTTGCAATTCGGATTATCTTCCCCTCAGTCAGGGCGATTCGGGCTTCTTTCAACCCGACGGGTTTGCCAGCTTCGCTGGGCAAACAAAAAAGGCTTGCCAATGGCAAGCCTCAGATTGATGACGAACCCCGCTTTTTAAGTGGGGTTCTTTTTTGGAAGCGACCGTAGGTCGCGATCGTGATTTTTTTTGTTATATCGTGCGCAGAAGTTTCCATTCATTACACGGGTATACAGAAGCAAGTATCTGCCTTATTTCTGCCATATTTAAGCCCATTTTTCGTAGATAGTTCACCACCAACGCTATCTTCTTGATGTTTTGGGCTGCCGCTGCCAACCAACATTGCATTTGCACATTGGCTAGACCTCGGAAG
>NZ_NPKW01001106.1:0-562 GCF_002265885.1 Vibrio sp. 03_296 | reverse complement strand
ATGCAGTTGACTTTTAATCAATTGGTCGCAGGTTCGAATCCTGCACGACCCACCATTTCCTTCCACGGGAAAACAAATAATGTGGGCGATTAGCTCAGTTGGGAGAGCACCTGCCTTACAAGCAGGGGGTCACTGGTTCGAACCCGGTATCGCCCACCATCTTTAAGGGTTTTTCCTTAAGAATCTTTAAACATGGTTTTCATTAGAAAATCTGCTCTTTAACAATTTGGAAAGCTGACAAAACAACAAATTATTGTTGTTTGTAAAGTTCTCAATGTTTGTCTTTATGACAAGCACCAACAAAYACATTCAAGTGTTCTTGGGAATGTCACTGTTWAGTGACTATTCGAAATTGAGTCCGGCAAAATCAACGCTATCTCGCTCATTCAAATAATGAGATAGCAACTTTGGTTGTTTAACAAAGACCCTTTGGGGTTGTATGGTTAAGTGACTAAGCGTRCACGGTGGATGCCTTGGCAGTCAGAGGCGATGAAGGACGTAGTAACTTGCGATAAGCGTAGATGAGGCAGTAACAGCCACTTGAGTCTACGATTTCCGAATG
>NZ_NPKW01001105.1:0-836 GCF_002265885.1 Vibrio sp. 03_296 | reverse complement strand
GACTGGCGAGTGGGGCGTTTGGCGTTAAGGCATTGTTATGCTTCAACACTGAGGAGGCTGCGGCCTCCTTTTGCTTCTTCGTTTTTATTCTTAGTTTTTCGTAGCATCTAAGTATCAAATACGCCACCTCCTTGTGGCCACATCGTTAGATGTCGAACAACACGCCAATTTTGATGGCTTGCTGATCAAACTCTTTCGCAATTTCAGGACTATCGACGTTGAGTGCATCCGTCAGATATTGGTAAGAGAGCGTCATCGAAAAGCGTGGTGTGAAATGCCATTCACTACCTACTTCAATATCCACTTGTTGTACCGTGCTTATTTGCGCGTTTTTTGCGCTCATTGCTCGTCAGGATCAGTGAGTTGTCAATATAAGACGCCGTGTATTTGTCCCAATCAGTGCTTGTGGTGGTGTAGTGGCAGTGTTGGCTTTCCGTAAAGCTTGGAGCTTATTGGCCACACAGCCAAGAAAACTTAGGACCAATATTGAGATTGAGGCTTTGGGTTTCTAAAGAAATGATCGCTCTCTCCAGATGACCTTCACCGTAGGAATAGCTCACGGTTTGGTTGATAGGGTTAGCCAACCAATACGATACGCCCGCTTCCAGTGCCAACCAATCGATAAATTGATAACCCAATGTGGCACCAATGCCAACACCCACTTTTTTAGGGCTCACATCGTAGCGGTAATCTTGCTCGAGATCGTCACTCTGATAGGAATAAAACGAAAACGCTTTGGTCGGTACCAAGGTAAAAACCTTGCTTAGCCAAAGCGATAGGTGATGCCAGCAGTAGGCAAGCGGCCAAATGTATGTCGCTTCATAGGAARCACTCTT
>NZ_NPKW01001104.1:0-1660 GCF_002265885.1 Vibrio sp. 03_296 | reverse complement strand
ACGCGATGTCCACGTGGGCGGTTCATTTTAAGGTATCCAGCAAATTAAGGCTAGGTACGAAGTAAGGAGTGGTGATGGTAACCGAGTGATTTGCTTGGTTGATGGCGAGAATCAACACTTGAGAAATCAAGTTCTCCGGCATGCCGGGGCCCGATGGAACTACTTGAATTGGGTTTTGGTATTGCGTCGAGTCTAATGGGCATTCAGGTAACCGGGGGAGTTGGCGCGCCCCAGTTTCCACTTCCCAGTCCCAGCAGTGGATTGCAGATAGTACGTTCACTGTTGGGCCYGTCAAACGCACCATGATATCCACCCATTGTCCAACGCCGCTGCTTTGTTTGAAGTAGGCGGGGTCGACCAAATTCATTGAACCTGTGTAGGCAATCTCATCGTCGATAACGATGATTTTTCGGTGCTGTCTTAAATCGAGGCGACGTAGGAAATACGCCACGGACTGACTTCTAAAGCTTGTACTACCTGAATGCCTGCATTGACCACTCTATGATGCCAATGGCTGCGGAAAATCGTGGGCTGCCAGCGGAATCAAGCAACAGTTTGACATCCACTCCTCGTTTGGCGGCTTGGATAAGCGCGGAAGCGACAGAATCCGCTAAACCACCGGGATGCCAGATGTAAAACACCATACGAATCGAGCTTTGCTGCCTTTCAATTATYACGAATAATAGAGTGAAGAATTTCTTCAGGTGAACGTTGCAGTGAAAGCGTGTTGCCACTCAGCGCTGGCAAACCAAGACGGGTGTTGCACAACTCGTCAATACGATAGATATGGCGTCCCATCGATTCAGGCGTGTGAGCTTGACAGTCATTTAACTGAGAGAACCAAGTGGCGAAAGGAGTGAACATCTCTTTTGCACGCTCAGCTCGTTTCGGCCGAGATTGAGCTCACCAAACAGAAAATAGCAGGCGCACGCCAAGCACTGGGAGAATGTAAATGATCATTAGCCATGCGAGCGAAACGCTCACGGCACGACGCTTTAACACGACACGGAACGTCACACCAGCAATCAGAACCCAATAAAGTCCGATCCCTGCGAGGGTGAGAAATGGTAGAACTTAGTCCATCGCTATCTCGTAGAAACTAGTAAACGATTCAGATAGTAAGCTGAAATAGAGAAATTAGAAATAGCAGCCTCAATAGAGAACCGAGTTCATATAGCGAAAGTTGTAAATATTTTGTAAAATTAAGGTTGATGAGGTGTTTGTGGTGAAAAATCAGCACTTAATCGCGATAATGAAAGATAAGGTGGGAAATAGACTGTTCGGGCTTCCAATTTTATTCTAACATGTTTTACTTGCTAGCAGGATGACGTCAAGCGAACAATGTTCGTGTGTAAAAAATTTTGTACATAACCTATTTAGACGCTCATCTGGATGCAAACACAACATATTTTTTGGAGATAGAGCGTGGATATGAGTAATACAAGTGCAGCACCACGTGGACACGWTGGGGTCTAAACTAGGCTTCGTAATGGCAGCCGCAGGCTCTGCGGTCGGTTTAGGCAATATATGGAAGTTCCCTTACACAGCAGGTGAGAGCGGCGGCGGTGCATTCGTTGCGATCTACCTATTTTTCGTTATTTTATCGGCTTTAGCGTAATGCTCACTGAGTTTGCTATTGGTTCGTAAGACAGGTCTTTCT
>NZ_NPKW01001103.1:0-1183 GCF_002265885.1 Vibrio sp. 03_296 | reverse complement strand
TGACGGCTCTAGGCAGTAGCCACACACTACGCCAGGGTGTAGGTTGCTCGACATCATTGCGCCTTGGCCAGTACCACAACCCGTGACCACAAAGTCTACCGCTTTTGAGTTCAGTAGAATGCTTGCCATGATGCCTAGGTGGATGTAAGTCAGATGGTGGTCATTTTCATCTTTCATACCAACGTTGAACACGTCTGCTAGCCACCCGCTACGCTGTTTAACTCTGCTGCAACCATCGCGTTTTTCGGTGTCTTGGCTGTTTTCCATCATTAGTGCAATTTTCATCGGTTACTCCTGCGGTTCACCGCAATTCAAAAATAAATCTTAAACGAAATCTTTACGCATAGGGGTGAAGGTATCAATCAGTACACCCGCTTTCAGACAAACACAGCCATGTCCAATGTTTGGCTCTTTGTACATAGTATCGCCTGTTTTGACGATTTTTTTCTCATCGCCAATGGTGAACTCAAATTCACCTGACAGCACGTAAGTCAGTTGCTCGTGAGGATGTGAGTGCATGCGCACTACGCCCCCGTTTCAAAATGCACTTCGACTGACATCATGTTGTCGCTGTGTGCCAGCACTTTGCGCGAAATGCCTTGGCCAAGATCTTCCAGCGCGATGTCGTGACTCAATACAAACATGGTTCACCTATTAGCCTGTTTTTTTTTGGGTCACCGGCAATAATGGTTGCCGTAGAGACCCACCAGTATGTTGTTGATTAACCAGCAGGTTGCCCCTGCTAGAAAGCCAATCCGCATGCGGATGCCACTTCAATACGAACAGTGAATATGTACCAATTACCGTCCCAACAATTGGCCATAATTCCCACCAGTGCTCAGCCATTCCTAGGCCACTAACGATACCGATAAGAATAAAAATGGCTGCCACCCATTTGGAAGAGGTGAAGATCGATGTTGTGGTTCGTAACGCAGAAAGCAGTGCGCTGAGCGCCGAAAGCATCGATCCTAGCAGCAAAAATGGAGAAGATGATTGAGATTGAACACCAGCATTAGGATTTTCAAATGCCTGTCATTTTCTGGTAAAGGTGGAGATTCCCAAACCAAAACTGAGAAACCCTAACGCTTGCTGCCAAATCAATCTCAGCCATCATCTTCTCACAATTGGATTAGCGTGATAGCCAGCCGCCATCTACCGCAACGGTGTAACCGTTAATGTAGTC
>NZ_NPKW01001102.1:0-466 GCF_002265885.1 Vibrio sp. 03_296 | reverse complement strand
ATCGAAGGGACGCGCATGACCGCGATGGGCCAATCAAACGCTCTTGCGGTATTGGCTGCTGGTGAAAAGGGAGCTTTTTAAAAGCACCAGATATGTACATGGAAAAACTGGTGGTCGGCCCTGGAGACAAAAGGGGTGATCGATCTTACAAAGCCACTAAAAGAAAACCTCGAGAACATCAGCACAAGCGCTTGGAAAAAGCTTGATACCTTGGTGGTGATTACCCTTGCTAAACCTCGTCATGATGAGGTGATCGCGGAGATGCAACGCATGGGTGTTCGTGTTTTCGCAGTGCCAGATGGTGATGTGGCCGCTTCGATTCTTACCTGCATGCCAGACAGTGAAGTAGACGTGATGTACTGTATTGGTGGCGCACCTGAAGGGGTTGTCTCAGCAGCCGTCTATTCGTGCATTGGATGGCGACATGCATGGTCGCCTTTTACCTCGTAACGAAGTAAAAGGCGAT
>NZ_NPKW01001101.1:0-523 GCF_002265885.1 Vibrio sp. 03_296 | reverse complement strand
GATTGACCAGCAGTAAAACGACTGCGTTGCTCACTGTATGGCACTAGCAGATCTTTTTCTTTGATGTCCCCAGTTAACAAAAGCACCCGTGCTGTTGACCCCCTCAACCTTCATCAAGCCCCATTCGCCCACTTGTGCGACTTGGCGTTTCAGTTGTAGCAGCCAACTGATTGTCGGAGTCAAAGTAAATAAAAACATCGATTTGAGCGCCGACCTCACAGCCTTCTGGCACATGCTTATTTGCCAGTAAAATGCTGCCATAGTCTTTTCCATCTAGGAATACACCAAAATCTGTGCGTTTAGTTACTTCTAAGTTGTTAATTTGACCAACTTTAATCATTGAATATATCTCACTGCAAATTTGCAGAGATTATACGTGATCTCTGCTATTCTTGCGCAAGTCTCAATACAATTATTTATCAAATAGGGTATTTCGTTGATTTCAGTCGATAAACAAGACTCCATCACCCTCAAGATCAGCCATATTATGGGGCAAGTAAAAAACTCGATCTCGACTTCTACC
>NZ_NPKW01001100.1:0-789 GCF_002265885.1 Vibrio sp. 03_296 | reverse complement strand
TTACATCTTCGAAAAAGCGTTCACTGGTAAACCGTGGTGAAGGCTACCCAATCGAGTCGTGCGGCACCACAGCAAGCGAATGCGGCGATCCTAAACAACGTAAAAGCAGCGGTTGCGAAAGATGTGGTTGAAGGCCTACGCGCAATTGACCAAGAATTGGTGAAACAGCGGTTGGCGGAGCACAGTTCCAAGAGTGCTTCTTCGCAAACTGCCAAGTGCCAGAAATCGCCGAATACGTACGCTCGCTGATCGACTAAGCACTCAGGCATTACTACTTTTCGGGAACTAATACAAGCCAGCACTCGCTGGCTTTTGTTTTGATTTGGGAGGTAGGGGGATGGATTTTCTGAGGTGTTTTTGCCCCGAAATGAGTTAAGTGGTGAATTGCTATTTCGGGCATTTTGTCCGTTTTGAACAACAAAAAGTAACCGATGGTAACAAGTAGGAGTTGACCCCATTTACCGTCGGCCAAGTTCTGTAAAAGAACCTTTTTCATCTTTCTAGGCACATATTCCCTAATTCTTGTGTAGGATTTTTTTTAGTTGGTCTACCGTCTAATGTAGGACTTCCTCTGTGGAGCATTGCGTGGCAATTAGGGCATACAGGTACAAGGTCATTCACAGGATCGACCCTCGTACTCCTTACATATCTCATTAAGTGGAACAATGTGGTGAACATGAATGAAGCCATCTCCCAAAGCCCCATAAGTCTGAAAGAAGTTCAAGTCACACACCTTACACGTTGTTCCATGATGTGAAATACAAATCTCTCTGGCTTTTGGCTGCGCTC
>NZ_NPKW01000110.1:0-35463 GCF_002265885.1 Vibrio sp. 03_296 | reverse complement strand
GTAGAACGGAGCTTTGCAGATGCCAAGCAACATCATGGTCATCGTTATGCTCGCTTCCGAGGTCTAGCCAATGTGCAAATGCAATGTTGGTTGGCAGCGGCAGCCCAAAACATCAAGAAGATAGCGTTGGTGGTGAACTATCTACGAAAAATGGGCTTAAATATGGCAGAAATAAGGCAGATACTTGCTTCTGTATACCCATGTAATGAATGGAAACTTCTGCGCACGATATAACAAAAAAAATCACGATCGCGACCTACGGTCGCTTCCAAAAAAGAACCCCCTTAAAAAGCGGGGTTCGTCATCAATCTGACGCCGCTGCAATAGCGGCGTTTTTTTATGGTTATGACGAACTAATGGCTGGGAATGGCACTGCGCTTTTCTAGCCAACGTACGGCTTGAGACACCATCAAGATCAACAGCAAATATTCCAGCACTAAGAAAGTATAAATCTCTAGAGGTAAGTACTCATTCACCACCAACTCATTGGCTCGCCTCGTCAAATCACTTAGACCAATGACACTGACCAATGAGCTCATCTTGAGAATATAAACAAACTGGTTGCCGAGCGCGGGCAGCATCTGACGAAATGCTTGCGGCAAAATCACCAAACGCATTTTTTGCCAATAGTTGAGACCAAGCGACTTTGCTGCTTCATGTTGGCCACGACCGATAGATTGAATACCACCGCGAAACACTTCTGCCATAAATGCACTTTCTGCGATCGTTAGTGCAATAATTCCCGCCCAATAATGGTCTAGTGAAACATCGAGTAATGTGGGTAGGCCGTAATACACCCACAACAGCAGAACCAACACGGGAATGGCACGTATTACTTCAACGTAAATCCGGTTTAAGCGTTGTAGGGATTTGCGGGGAGAAAGGGCCGGTAGGGCAACCATTAAGCCCAGAGTCATGGCAAACAGCATACTGAGTAGCGATACGCTGATGGTGTCGGCAAAGCCAGCGATAAGAAACTTCACGTTCGTTAGGCCTTGCTCGGTCGTCGGATTAAGCACATACCAGCCCCATTGATAGTCAGAACAGCCAGTCAGTGGCAGTAACATCATTAAACATAAATATCGACAGGTCACACTACACCTTATATCAACTAAAAAAATGGTTGTGTTGCTGCTATGTTATCAATGATGTAACGCGAAATCTCAACTAATTACTGAACAATAAGTTAAAGGAAAATAAAATGAAAAAAACTTGGTTAGCGTTAGGGCTTGGTTTGCTTGCTGCGTCCACTCTGGCTAATGCACAAAGTCGTTTGAATGAGATTCTCGACAACGGGGTATTACGAGTCGGTACGACAGGGGATTGGAACCCGATGACGATGAAAGATCCAGCTAGTAACAGTTATCGTGGTTTTGATATCGATGTCACGACTGAGCTGGCGAAAGACCTCGGCGTCAAGGTTGAATACGTGGCGACGGATTGGAAAACGTTAGTTAATGGTATCACCGCAGATAAGTATGACATGACAGGCAGCGCTTCGCTGAGTATGTCTCGCGCGAAAGTGGCTGGTTACAGTCAGCCTTACTTTTATCTTGCGTTTGTGCCTGTGGTGCAGAAAAAAGATCTCGGTAAGTACTCTGATTGGAGCGATTTTGATAACGCGGATGTAAAAGTGGCAGCGACTCTGGGGACCGTACAAGAAAAAATGGTGAAGGAGTTTTTCCCTTCCGCACAGCACATCGTGATCGAAGCCCCAGCCCGTGATTTCCAAGAACTGTTGGCCAAACGAGCGGATGTTTCTGTGACCTCAAATGTGGAAGCGGCGACGCTGGTGGAGAAATTTCAGCAATTGGCGATTGTACCCGTCAAAGAGCCGCGCAAGCCGACACCGATCGCCATGCTATTACCACAAGATGACCAAGTTTGGATTAATTACGTTAACCATTGGGTTGAACTGAAAAAGACACAAGGTTTCTTTAAACAGACCGCAGAAAAATGGGGACTAAAAGGGTTATAACTGGCTATTAGCTTCGCCTCAAAACATAGAGCCGCATACTTATTATGCGGCTCTTTTGTAGCTAGAGATTAGATCTCTTCATCACTCACCACCCGTGCATTGTCTGGTGTCGTGAAGTGCTGAGAAAGTTCTTTGTTCGACACAATATAGCCGATCCAAAGTCCGCCCATGCAGAGAACAATCGCCATACCGGTGACCGCTTGCGCTTGGCTAGCAAGAGCGGCGACCAGCGCGCTTGATAAGCTGCTGACGGTGATCTGTAAGCTGTTTTGCAAACCTGCGGCCGTGGCTGGGCTTTGCTTAGCACTAGCAAGTGCGCGGTTAACCACGATAGGGTAAAGGGCGCCATTCGCTACAGCAATCAGACAGAATGGCGCTAAGATTGGCCAAATCGAGGTTAACTGCCATTGTGATGCGATGAAAATCAGCAGTGCGGCGACGCTAAACAGACCAATCAGTTGACGAAGGACTTTTTCATCACCAAATTTACGTACGCCAACTTTACCTAAGTATCCGCCGACCATAAACGCGATGGTTTGCGGCACAAAGCTCATGCCGATGTCTTTGGCATCGTAGCCAAGCTGCGCCATTATTTCAGGCATACCGGTCAGGTAAGCAAAGAAAGCGGCAGACGCGGTGGCGAACATCAGGACGTTGCCCAAATAGGTTTTTGAGCTGAGTAGATGTTTGATATCCGATGTTACACTGCTTTGCTTTGGCTCATTAGCGACACTAGGCTGTGCCATTGTTGCCGCAACCAAGACCAATCCCAGTACTGTTAACGCAACAAAAATACTGTGCCAACCAAAGCTATCTGCTAATACAACACCCAACTGAGGGGCGAGCGCAGGAGAAAGCGCCACCAGCGGCATAATGGTAGCAAAAATTTGTTGGCTACTGCTGGAGTAACGTTTGATGACCATGGCTTGCCAGATCACGGCCGGCGCGCACACCCCGATCGCTTGCACAAAACGCAAGCTGAGCAGTTGCCAAACTTGATCACTGAACGCCAAACCCAATGAGGCCAGCGTAAACAGAGCAAGGCCAGCTGCCAAGGTATTACGGTGGCCAAACTTATCAGAGGCAAGGCCCCAAAGCAGTTGACCGACTGCCATGCCGACCAAGAAAACGGTTAAAGAGAGCGCGATCTGCTCTGGTCCGGTCATAAAGTCGATTTCCATCGCTTTAAAGGCAGGGAGATACATGTCTGTTGCGACAAAGCCGAGCATCGAGAGGGCTGCAAGATACACAAGCTGTAATTTTGAAATGTTCATAGTTATTCCATTCAATTTTTTTCACTACAAATGTTTTGTGATCAGTTGGCGCCAACCCTGATTTATATGCCCTGCTATTCTATTTTTCGCATTTGATAAAATAAAACGCTAAAATTCGTGGTTATCAATCAAAATTTTTGAAAGGTAGGCTGTGTTTTCAAAACCGTCGCTAGAAATGTTGGATACCGTCGCTCGTTTAGGCAGTTTTACTGCCGCCGCTGAGGTGCTGCACAAAGTGCCTTCGGCCATCAGCTATGGTGTGCGTCAAGTGGAACAAGAACTTGGCGTGTTGCTGTTTCGTCGTTTACCGAGAAAAGTAGAACTGACTCCAGCTGGTGAGCTGTTCATCGCAGAAGCACGCATGTTGTTGAGGCAGATGGAAGAAGTGAAATCGCAGACGCGGCGTGCGGCACAAGGCTGGCAATCCACACTGAAGTTAACGTTGGATAACGTGGTCAAGCTCGATAAGCTCAAACCTTTGGTCGAGGATTTCTATCGCGAATTTGATTTTGCAGAACTGCAAATCAATATGGAAGTGTTCAATGGCTCTTGGGAGGCGATTGCTCAAGGGCGTGCGGATATCGTCATCGGCGCCACCTCCGCCATTCCTGTTGGGGGGGATTTTGAAGTGCGCGATATGGGACGATTGGATTGGGCGTTTGTCATGTCACCAGCGCACCCTTGCGTGCGTCAGCAAGTGCTGACAGAAGCGTTTGTCAGTCAGTTTCCCGCGATCTGCTTGGATGATACTTCGAGTGTGTTGCCTAAGCGCCATACTGGGCATTACCCGCAGCAGCGTCGTTTGTTGTTACCCAATTGGTACAGTGCCATCGAGTGTTTAAAAAATGGTGTTGGCGTAGGTTATATGCCCCGTCATATAGCCATGCCGTTGATCAACGATGGTGTGCTGGTGGAAAAGGTGCTACCGGACGACAAACCGTTGAGTCAATGCTGCTTGGTATGGCGAAAAGATGACAACCACAAGTTGATTCAGTGGATGGTGGACTACTTAGGAAACTCACATCAACTGCATCAAGATTGGTTGCTGAGCTAAAAAACGCCCCGAGTATAGCAGGGCGTTTGGATCGAGTTAGGAAAGAAAGAAACGGTAGGATGGGTTATCCGTGACATCTTTGCATTGGTAGCCAAGTTCGCGCAAATGCGCCGAAAAGCGAGCTAAATCACTCTCATCAAGCTCAAAGCCACACAGTACGCGGCCATAATCAGCCCCATGGTTGCGGTAGTTAAACAGGCTAATGTTCCAGTGTGTGCCCAGTGTACTAAGGAACTTAAGTAGTGCGCCTGGGTACTCTGGAAATTCAAAGCTGTATAAGCGCTCTTTGAGTGGTTTGGACGGTTTTCCGCCAATCATGTAGCGTACGTGCAGTTTGGCCATTTCATCCTCAGAAAGGTCGACCACAGGGTAGCCGCCTTCACGTAAGTCACGAATGATACCATCCAACTCCTCTTGACCATTTTGCAGGCGAACGCCGACAAAAATATTGGCCAGAGAGTCGTCGTTGTAACGGTAGTTGAACTCCGTTACCGCACGTCCACCAATCAAATGGCAGAACTCAAAAAATGCCCCTTTGCGTTCTGGAATGGTCACCGCAAGCAAGCCTTCACGTTTTTCACCCAGCTCACAGCGCTCAGAAACATAACGCAAACCATGGAAGTTGGTATTGGCACCCGAAAGCACGGTACCCAAGTTGCGCCCTTTGAGCTTGTGCTTCTCGGCATACTTTTTCAGCCCCGCCAGTGCCAGTGCCCCGGAAGGCTCGGCAATCGCACGGGTGTCTTCGAAAATATCTTTGACCGCCGCGCAGATTTCATCACTGGAGACGGTGACGTGATCGTCAATGTAGTGCTGGCATAGACGGAAAGTTTCATCGCCAATGCGTTTTACGGCCACACCATCAGCAAACATACTGACTTGATCCAGCACCACAGGCTCACCTGCATCCAATGCCGCCTTAAGGCAGGCAGAATCTTCGGGCTCCACCGCAATGACTTTGATCTCTGGCATCAGTTGTTTCACCAACACCGCCACACCAGCGGCTAAACCACCCCCCCCAACAGGGACGAAAATGTGGTCGAGATGGCCGTTTTGCTGCAGCATTTCCATGCCGATGGTGCCTTGCCCAGCAATCACTAAAGGGTGATCGAAAGGAGGAACAAAGGTGTAGCCTTTCTCTTGAGAAAGGCGTTCGGCCTCTGCTTTGGCTTCATCGAAGTTGCTGCCGTGCAAGACGACTTTGCCGCCAAAGCCGCGCACTGCGTCGACTTTGATATCTGGCGTCGTGCGAGGCATCACGATGGTGGTTTCAATGCCAAGTCGCGTTCCTGACAGAGCCATGCCTTGCGCATGGTTGCCCGCAGAGGCAGCAATCACCCCCGCGTCCTTCTGCGCTTGCGACAAATTGGCCACCATATTGTAAGCGCCACGTAACTTAAACGAATGCACCGGCTGGCGGTCTTCACGTTTGATCTGCACATTGTTGCCAATACGTGCCGATAAACGCGGCATCTCTTGCAAAGGGGTGACGGTTGCCACTTCATACACTGGAGCGCGCAATATCTGGCGCAGATAGTCTGCGCCAGTTTGTTGGGTTAATGACATTGCTTAGCCCTCAAGCTTTGACTTGTCTCGTACCGCGCCTTTGTCGGCACTGGTTGCCATGCTGGCGTAGGCTTTCAGTGCAAACGACACTTCGCGTTGGCGAGAGACGGGTTTCCAGCCAAGTGCGTCTTGTTCTGCCCGGCGCTCTGCCATTTCTTGCTCGGAAACTTGCAGAGAAATCGTGCGGTTTGGAATGTCGATGGCAATTAAGTCGCCCTGTTTGACCAAACCGATCGCGCCACCGTTGGCCGCTTCAGGTGAGGCGTGACCGATGGAAAGGCCCGATGTGCCGCCAGAGAAACGTCCGTCAGTCAGTAGCGCACACGCTTTGCCAAGGCCCATCGATTTCAAATAAGTGGTAGGGTAGAGCATCTCTTGCATGCCTGGGCCGCCTTTCGGACCTTCGTAGCGAATCACCACCACATCGCCTGCTTTGACTTTACCACCCAAGATACCTTCCACCGCGTCTTCTTGGCTTTCAAAGACCACTGCAGGGCCCGTGAATTTAAGAATGCTTTCATCCACACCCGCCGTCTTAACGATACAGCCATCCAGCGCAATGTTGCCTTTGAGGACAGCGAGGCCACCATCTTGGCTAAAGGCGTTTTCTTTGGTGCGAATACAGCCTTGGGCGCGATCGTCGTCTAAGGTGTCCCAGCGGCAATCTTGCGAGAATGCTTGAGTGGTACGAATACCCGCAGGGCCTGCGCGGTAGAAGCGTTTCACTTCTTCCGAATCGGTCAGCATGATGTCGTATTGGGCAAGCTGCTCTTCCCAAGTGAGGCCAAGCACGGTTTTCGATTGATTGTGCAGCAGGCCCGCTCGGTTTAGTTCACCCAAAATACCCACTACGCCACCCGCGCGGTGCACATCTTCCATGTGGTATTTCTGGGTTGATGGCGCCACTTTACATAGGTGAGGCACCATGCGTGACATGCGATCAATGTCTGTCATGTCAAAATCCACCTCACCTTCTTGCGCCGCAGCCAATAGGTGTAAAACGGTGTTGGTTGAACCGCCCATGGCGATGTCTAGCGCCATGGCGTTTTCAAATGCTGCTTTGGTTGCAATGTTGCGTGGCAGTGCGCTTTCATCATCTTGCTCATAGTAACGCTTGGTCAGTTCGACAATGCGTTGGCCTGCACTGATAAACAGTTGTTTGCGATCGGCATGCGTTGCGAGCAAGGAGCCGTTACCTGGCTGAGAAAGGCCAAGTGCTTCGGTGAGGCAGTTCATCGAGTTGGCGGTGAACATGCCCGAGCAGGAACCACAGGTAGGGCAAGCGCTGCGCTCGATCTGTTCGCTCTGCTCATCGGAGACTTTTGGATCCGCGCCTTGGATCATGGCATCGACCAGATCCAGCTTGATGATCTGATCTGAAAGCTTGGTTTTACCCGCTTCCATTGGCCCGCCAGAGACAAAGATCACCGGGATATTAAGGCGCATTGACGCCATCAGCATTCCTGGGGTGATTTTGTCACAGTTGGAGATACACACCATAGCATCGGCACAGTGTGCGTTGACCATGTATTCCACCGAGTCTGCAATCAATTCACGAGAAGGCAGTGAATAAAGCATGCCTCCGTGACCCATTGCGATACCATCATCCACCGCGATGGTGTTGAATTCTTTAGCAATGCCGCCAGCCGCTTCAATTTCTCTCGCCACCAATTGGCCAAGGTCTTTCAGGTGCACGTGGCCCGGTACGAACTGGGTAAAGGAGTTGACCACGGCAATAATCGGTTTGCCGAAGTCTTCATCTTTTACGCCTGTGGCACGCCATAGTGCACGTGCACCGGCCATGTTGCGACCATGAGTGGTGGTGGCTGATCTGTATTTAGGCATTCTGTTGTCTCCCTACTTCTTCTCTGGGTACACGTAATCTAACCAGCCCCACTTATCTTCGGTGGTGCCATTGAATAAGCCAAAGTACGCTTCTTGAACGGCTTTGGTGATTGGGCCGCGTTTACCTGCGCCCACTTGAATTTGATCGACACTACGCACTGGAACCACTTCTGCAGCAGTGCCCGTCATAAAGACTTCGTCTGCCAAGTAGAGGGCTTCACGTGCAATGTTGGCTTCACGCACTTCATAACCCATCTCACGCGCGAGTGTCATGATTGAGTCACGAGTGATGCCCGGTAGGATCGCGGCCGTTGCAGGTGGTGTTGTGATGACGCCATTTTTGATCACGAAAATGTTTTCACCGGCGCCTTCTGAAAGGTAACCATCAACACTCAATGCAATCCCTTCGGCATAACCATGTCGACGTGCTTCACCACCAACCAGGAGAGAAGATAGGTAGTTGCCACCCGCTTTCGCGGCTGTTGGGATCGTGTTTGGCGCGGCGCGGTTCCAGCTTGAGACCATGGCATCAACGCCATTTTCCAGCGCTTCTTCCCCTAAGTAAGAGCCCCAAGGGAAGGCGGCAATGATCAGATCCATTTCTGTGTCGGTCGGAGGACAAACGCCCAAGCCAACGTTGCCAACAAACGCCAGTGGACGAATATAGGCATTATCCAGCTTGTTTTGACGCAGAGTTTCGCGAGTCGCTTCCATGATCTCTTCCACCGAAAAGAGGATTGGGAAGCGATAAATCTTGGCTGAATCTTTCAGGCGCTGTGCATGTTCTTGGTGACGGAAGACAATCGGGCCTTTTGGCGTGTTGTAACAGCGAACCCCTTCAAATACCGAGGTGCCGTAGTGCATGGCGTGAGTCAGAACGTGTACATTCGCTTCTGCCCAGGGAACCATCTTGCCATTAAACCAGATATAATCTGCTGTTTTCGTTGCCATTATTGCCTTCCTTATGCACTTACGTGTTGTTGTAGATTGTTGTTAGGGAGTTCGTCGTTACGAATCTTCATTACCTCAACACTACGAATATCCCACAATTTTTCAATTTGATTGGTGAGAAATGAGATAGGGCGATCGCTATCTACGATGATTTCGACACTGGCGACCTTGCTCTCATGGTTTTGCGTTGCAGCAACTTGTTTGATGACAAAGCCGCGGTGGCGGATCACACGGAGAACACGCTCTAACAGCACGGGTTTGTCATCGGCTTTGATGTCTAATAAATAACGTTCCATCAGTGGCTCTCCTAGGTGTTTTCCAACATATCACTGTTTGACGCACCTGGCGGTACCAGCGGCCACACATTTTCTTCTTCATCAATCAACACATGCAGCAAGTAAGACGTTTTGCTTGCGAGCATCTCTTTGAGTGCCGGTTCCACTTCTTCTTTCTTGGTAATGGTTTTGCCCGGAATGTCGAAGGCTTTCGCCAGCATGACGAAATCAGGGTTGTCATCAAGGATGGTTTCACTGTGACGACCATCGAAGAACAGCGATTGCCACTGACGCACCATGCCAAGACGTTGGTTGTTCAGCAATACGATTTTGACTGGGATTTGGCGGCGCTTCAGCGTGCCTAGCTCTTGGATGTTCATCATGATTGAGCCATCACCTGAGATCAGCACCGACTGTGCATCCGGTCTTGCCACCGCGGCGCCCATCGCTGCTGGCAAGCCAAAACCCATGGTGCCAAGGCCAGCAGAGGTGATGAAGTTTTGTGGTTCGCGTGGCTGAATGTGCTGCGCTGCCCACATCTGATGTTGGCCTACGTCGGTGGAGACGATGGTGTTGTCTGGCATGAGATCGGAAAGTTGCTTTAGCAGCCCCGGCGCGTAGATGAGCTCTCCCGGGTGGTCGTAACGCCACTTAAAACCGCTGCGTAAGCTTTCACAATGGTGAACCCAAGGGGAAATATCACGAGTCAGTTCTAACTGAGGCAGGATGACATTGATATCGCCACGTAAAGGCGCATTCGCGTGACGCAGTTTATTGATTTCTGCCGCGTCGATATCAATGTGGATCACTTTCGCGTGAGGGGCGAAGGTTTCTAATTTGCCCGTCACACGGTCATCAAAACGTGCTCCCACCACCAGCAAAAGATCCGCTTCTTGCACCACGAGGTTGGCCGCTTTGGTGCCATGCATGCCGAGCATGCCCAAATAGTGAGGATCGTGACGCTCGATGGTACCTAACCCTTTTAAGGTGCTGACGGCAGGCATCGGGTTGAGGCGCAAAAATTCGCGTACCGTGTGGGTCGCTTTAGCCAGTTGCACACCACCACCGACGTATAATACTGGACGGGTGGATTGATCGAGAAGCGCTTGGGCTCGAGCCACATCAACTTGGCTGACTTGGGGTAATGCTGGAGGCGTAAAAGGAGGAAGCAGTTCAACAGGCGCTTTTGCTAGCTGGACGTCTTTGGCGATATCGACAATCACTGGGCCCGGTCGTCCGGTTTTGGCTACTTCAAAGGCTTCCGCCAAGGTTGGAGCCAGCTCGTTGATGTCGGTCACTAGGTAACTGTGCTTAGTACACGATAGCGACATACCAATCACATCCATTTCTTGGAACGCATCGGTGCCGATATGAGAACTGGCGACCTGACCGGTGATAGCAACTAACGGCACTGAATCAAGAAAAGCATCGGCTAAACCGGTGACAAGGTTGGTGGCTCCGGGGCCCGATGTGGCCATACACACCGCGACATCCTGCGTGGCTCGCGCCATACCAATCGCTGCCATCGCAGCACCTTGTTCATGACGGCACAAAATGTGTTCAACACCACCGTCATACAGGGCATCGTAGATTGGCATGATGGCACCACCTGGGTAACCAAACACGGTTTTGATACCTTGCTGTTTTAATGCGGCAACGACTAACTCTGCTCCTGTCATCGTTGGCCTCCTTGACTACTCTTTTGGTTGTAGCCGTTTCCATACATCTTGCACATAGCGTGCGCTCCCATACTTCCCGTCATTTCTGAACTGTCTAAATGTGATTCAATCAGTTTAGAACTTCGCCAACCCATGGCTGAAAAAAAACCCCCGAACTTTTCAGTGCGGGGGTTTGTAAATCTAGTGGTTATTTTGCGCCCACTCTCCCCCGCGCGGTGCTAATGAGGACCACGATAATCAGGTTAATCAGAGAGTTAATTTGAGCGGCAAAGTTCATCTGTCTGTCGTTAAAATGTTGTGTAATGTTCTACGAAATTGTTTGCGTCACTAGTGGTAACACACAAAACTGTTTCGTGACAAGCAAAAAGTCATTCTTTTTTCACATTTAAGCCTCATCGCTTCACGCTATATAACAGTTCTGTATAAAAAAACTTGTATTTATAGAACAACTAAAATTGAAGAGGCAGTGATGGGGTTGGCGATTATTCATAGCCGTGCCAGTGTGGGCGTCGAAGCGCCTTCCGTGAGCGTGGAAGTGCACATTAGTAACGGCTTACCGGGATTTACCTTGGTTGGGTTGCCGGAAACCACCGTAAAGGAATCAAAAGATCGCGTACGCAGTGCGATCGTCAACAGCAATTTTCAATTTCCTGCTAAGCGGATCACCGTCAACTTGGCGCCCGCCGATCTGCCCAAAGAAGGGGGACGCTTTGATTTGCCGATTGCACTCGGTATTTTAGCCGCTTCTGAGCAGATCTCCGTTCAGTTTCTCCAGCAACATGAATTTGTCGGTGAGTTAGCCTTAAGTGGTGAGCTACGAGCGGTGAAAGGGGTGTTGCCAGCCGCTCTTGCCGCCAAAGGGGTCTCCCGCAGTTTGGTGGTACCTCATGCGAATGGAGATCAAGCCGCCTTGGTGGGTAAGAACATGCATAAGTCGGCGTGCTCGCTGATTGAAGTTTGTGCCCATTTATGTGGCCAGCAAGCCCTGTCATTACATCAAACCAAGCAAGCATTGCCGCCTTCATCACATGGTCGAGATTTACAAGACATCATTGGTCAACAACAAGGAAAGCGAGCGCTAGAAATTGCAGCGGCAGGCAATCACAATTTGTTGTTTTTAGGGCCTCCTGGGACTGGAAAAACCATGCTGGCGTCACGTTTACGAGATTTGTTGCCTGAAATGAGTGAGGAAGAGGCGATGGAAACGGCAGCGGTGGCTTCTTTAACACAAAGCGATATCAACGAGCACAATTGGAAGCAGCGGCCATTTCGTGCGCCGCATCACTCGAGTTCTATGGCGGCGCTGGTGGGCGGTGGAACCATTCCGCGTCCCGGAGAAATCTCACTCGCCCACAACGGCTTACTGTTTTTGGATGAGATGCCGGAATTTGAGCGCAAAGTGCTCGATTCAATGCGTGAACCGCTAGAGTCAGGGGAAATCATCATTTCACGAGCACAAGGTAAAACTCGTTTTCCTGCTCGCTTTCAGTTGGTCGGTGCGTTGAATCCGAGCCCAACGGGCTATTACGAAGGGAACCAAGCTCGCGCCAATCCTCAGGCGATTTTGCGTTATTTAGGCCGTTTATCGGGCCCACTGTTGGATCGTTTTGATATGTCACTCGAGATCCCTGCATTACCCAAAGGCACATTGGCGGAAGGGGGTGACCGAGGTGAACCAACGGCGGTGGTAAAGGAGCGAGTGGTGCAGGCGAGAGAGCGTATGCAGCTTCGTAATGGCAAGGTGAATGCTCTGTTAGGCAGCCGAGAAATCGAAGCGTTTTGCCCATTGAGTAAGCAAGATGCCGAGTTTCTTGAAACGGCGTTGCACCGTTTGGGGTTATCGATTCGCGCTTATCACCGCATCATCAAAGTGGCGCGAACCATTGCCGATTTAGAGGGTGCACCTCAGATCACACGTTCTCACTTGGCGGAAGCTCTCGGTTATCGGGCGATGGATCGCTTGCTCAAACAGTTAACTCTGCAAGCGGTTTAATCACGATTATGACGTGATTAAACCGCGGTGGCGATGAGTTAAAACTTGTAGTTCACGCCAACAGAAAGTAAGTAATCACTCTGCTCGTAAAACTTGATATTGGAGTCGGTTTGGTTGTACCCAGCCAGAGCAACGAAAGACCAATCGGGGGAAGAGAACAGTTGGGCATATTCATAAGCAAGAAATAGGCTGAGCTGTTGGTCTTCACGCGTTTTGCCAAATCGTTGGCTGGCGGCTTGATAATCTTGCACTTTATAACCCGCGGTCAGAACTAAGCGGTGCTTAGCAAACAGATTAAACCAACTCACTTCAGCCCCGAGTGAATCATAAGAGGCCGCTTTGCCATCCGCTTGATGCTTTAAGTAAACCACAGCGGGTTGGACAAGGCTGGTGGGTTTGAGTCGGTAGCGGTAATCCAGTTTGGCATAATAACTTTCGCCATCACGTTTGAGGCTTGGATCGGTGATGGTGTCTTTATCCAGTTTTTTGGTGCCATATGCGGTGTCGAGATTAACGTTGCCACCCCAGAGGTTGTGAAACTGCAGGCGATAGGCGATACCACTTTCATCGGTGACCGTGCGCTTCTGATTGAGCAGATAAGGGTCTTGCCAAGTTTCTCCTGACATCACGGTTGGCAACAATGAAAAATCGATCACCACGCCAGAGTTCAATTGGTACTGATAACCCAACTCAAAGGCAAGGGTACCAACGGCAATATCCTCTCTCGCGGTACCGAGGTAAACTTGATGCTCGAGTTGATCTCCAAAGGTGTAAGCGATATTACCTAAGGGCGCGAACAACACCGCACTTTCACTTGAGGGGGCTTGCTTGTCACTGTTGATGGTTGCATTACCGTCGGTATTAAAATGAGATTCCGAGGCACCAAAGCCAGTAATCAGTGAAATTTCACCACTAAAACCTGCCGCTTCATTGAGTGCTGCATGAGTGAGCGGAGCAAACAGTGCAGCCGTCGTGATTAAGATTCGATTTTTCATTGCGATTCCTTTAGCCATTCATCCTGACGAGAGAGACTTCCCACCTTTTCGGTCACAAACTAATCTGACCATTTTGACAAAGATTCCAAACTGGGCTGGGAGCAGTATAATTACACGCTGTTTTTTTCTTCATCGAATATAAGAGTTTTCGAACATCACTATGTTGGCATATCTGTTACTTTTTATTAACGTTTTTTTGGTCATTCTTAATTCTGCAATGTGCTCAATGACGATCTGTTTGATTGCGATCGTCAAACTGGTCTTGCCGACTCAAGGGCTGAAAGCGAAAGCAACCGATGCGGCGAACAAAATGATGTGGTTATGGGCGACGGTTAACGCAGCGATTTTGGTGATGTTTAACCGCATCGAATGGGATATCGAAGGCGGTGAAGGGCTGAAAAAAGAGGGATGGTATCTGATGATCAGTAATCATCTGAGCTGGACCGATATTGTGGTGTTGTGTTGCGTGTTTAAGGATCGCATTCCCATGCCCAAGTTCTTTCTCAAGCAACAACTGCTGTACGTGCCTTTTATTGGTATGGCTTGTTGGGCATTGGACATGCCGTTTATGCGCCGTTACTCGCGTGAATATTTGATCCGTCATCCAGAAAAGCGCGGACAAGATTTGGCAACGACGCGTCGTTCTTGCGAGAAGTTTCGTCATACGCCCACTACGGTGGTCAACTATGTGGAAGGCACTCGCTTTACGACTGAAAAACGAAACAAAAGTAACGCGGGGTACGATTATCTGTTACAGCCGAAATCCGGTGGTATCGCTTATACACTCGCGGCGATGGGTGAGCAGTTTGATCACATTATCGATGTGACGTTAGCCTACCCGAAAAATACTGATAAACCTTTCCAAGATATGTTAATGGGTCGGATGCGCAAAGTGGTTGTAAAGATTCGTTTGCTGCCGGTGGATGATCAGGTGAAAGGGGATTACTTCAACGATAAGCCGTATAAACGCCAATTTCAGCTCTGGTTAGGGGATGTTTGGCAAGAAAAAGATCAGTTGTTGAAAGAGATCCACAAAGGATAAACATCAGGGAGCACAACGGCTCCCTGTTTTTTGTGAGTTGTCGTTGGGTGCTTACTGTTTTTTCAGCAGGAAATTCACCAGTTCGAAATACTCATCCATGGTCTTGATGCCTTGAGCCTGCACGAGGTATTTGTTGTTTACAATCACCGCAGGTACACCAGAAAGGCCACTGTCTTTAAACTGCTTGTCAAAACGGCGCACCATTGAATCGACGGCGAAACCGTTAAAGGCTGCATCGAATTTAGTCGCATCAACACCTTCATCAAGGAAGATCTGGCGCAGTTCTGCGTCATCTTTTGGCGCTTTACGCATGTTGTGGATGCGGTTGAACATCACTGGCACCATTTTGTCTTCGACTTTAAGTGCGATCATGGTGGCGTAAGCTTTGCTCATTGATGGCCCCATCGCACCACCCATAAAGGAAACGTGGTTTTTTTGCAGTTTTACCCCTTCCGGTAACTGTGCTTTGAGCTGCTGGATGATGGGCTCGAACGTATTACAGTGTGGGCAGTAGAAAGAGAAAAATTCACTTACCATGGGCTTTTTAGAAACTTGCGTATCCAGCACCTTGTAGTGTTCACCTTCTTTAAATTGGGTCGCTGCGTTGGCTGTCAGGCTGAGTAACAGCATTGAAAAAAACGCGAACAGTTTCTTCATCTATTTATTTCTCCGTTATGTTATTGAGGCAGTTACCACTGTGGCATCAATGAAAGAGGGGGTTCCTCCAATGCGGCGATTTGTTCTTTAAACGCCAATACCTGACCTTCCCAGTATTTTGGCTCATTAAACCAAGGAAAAGCGAGTGGGAACGCGGGGTCTTGCCATCGTTTTGCTAACCATGCCATATAATGCACCATTCGTAGACCACGCAAAGGCTCGATCAGTTTCAACTCTTGGTGCGAAAAATCACTAAATTCGCCATACGACTCCAGCAAAATATCGAGTTGCATGAGCTTTTCTTGGCGATCACCATTGAGCAACATCCAGAGATCTTGAACCGCAGGGCCATTGCGCGCGTCATCTAAGTCAACAAACATCGGGCCATCACGCCATAAAATATTGCCGGGATGACAATCACCGTGCAAGCGGATAGCGTGAGTGTTTTTTGGCCACTGCGCTTCAATGGCGGCGATGAGTCGGTCGAGATCCTGAAAGAAGCTGTTCTCTAAATGCATCGGGATCATGTTGCATTGTTGCAAGAGTGCGCGTGGCTGATAGAGGTACTCATCTAGCCCTATGCTAGGTCTGTGCTGGAATCTCTGTTTTGCACCCACTTGGTGAATTCGACCGAGGAAGCGGCCAACCCACTCGAGTTGATCGAGATTATCCACTTCAAATTGACGGCCACCGACACTGTTGAACAAGGCAAATTGGTAGCCTTGGTAATGATGTAGGGTGGCACCGTTGATGTTGACCGGAGCGGCGACAGGAATGTCATTTTCCACCAGCTCTTGAGTGAACTGATGTTCTTCAACAATTTGTGCCGGCGTCCAACGCTCTGGGCGATAAAACTTCACCACAAAACGGCGACGCTCTTCATCGGTGAACTGGTATACGCGGTTTTCATAGCTGTTGAGAGGCAATAAGCCTGATTCAGCGCGAATGCCGATGCTCTCAAGGGCATACCACATAAAATCGGGCGTTAATGCGTCAAAATTGAATGCGCCTAGCGACATAGTAAATAAAAAGGCTCATTGCTGAGCCTTTGTCCATGAATTGGGTTGAAGTTACAGTTTCTTGATGAAACGGCTTTCTACTTCAATGGTGAAGTCGTTGCTCTTGTCGTCCAGTATAAACTGAATCGTGCTAATTGGAGAGGAGAGCTTCTCGGGATCCACGCCAAGACTGAGTGGTAAGTTGAGAACTTCGCCTGGGTTGACCTGAATGGTTTGCTTACCATACCAAGTTACATCACTGAGCCCCTTCACATCCAAGTGATATTCTTGCACTTGTTGAGTTTTGTTGATGATTTTGAGGGTGTAGGTATTTTCCACTTCACCGGCACTGTTGACGCGGAACAACTGGTTGCGATCGCGAATTACGCTGAGGCCAGCAGGATCGACGGCCGCAATTTGTGCGAAGAACAAACCCAACATCATCAGCAACACCAAGCCATAACCGATCAACTTAGGTCGCATGACTTTGGTGTGTTTCCCGGACAGACGATGCTCGGTGGTGTAGTTGATCAACCCTTTTTCATAGCCCATTTTATCCATGGTGGTATTACAGGCATCGATACACGCGCCACAGTTAATACACTCGTATTGCAGGCCATCGCGAATATCAATGCCCGTTGGGCACACTTGCACACACAGATCGCAATCAATACAGTCACCTAACCCGAGCTGCTTCGGATCGGCCTTGCGTGAACGTGGGCCACGCTGTTCGCCGCGTTGACTGTCATAGCCGACGATGAAGGTGTCTTTATCAAACATCGCCGATTGGAAGCGCGCGTAAGGGCACATGTGCAAACAAACGATAGAGCGCATCCAACCTGCGTTGGCGTAGGTACAGATGGCAAAGAACATCACCCAGAAAACAGGCCAGAAGCTGGCGTTAAAGGTAAAGAAATCCACCACCAGTTCACGTACCGGGACAAAATAACCGACGAAGGTGAAGCCTGTCGCGAGCGCGATGGCAAACCACGCGATATGCTTGGCGCTTTTTCGCATGGCGAGATTGGGCGTCAGTTTGCCGGAATCTTGCTTGCGCCGTTTGTTGGCGCTGCCCTCGAGCTTCTCTTCAAACCAGATGTACATAAAGGTCCAAACGGTTTGTGGGCATAAGTAGCCACACCACACTCGGCCCAAAAAGGTGGTGATGAAAAACAGACCAAAGGCGGCAATCATAAACAGCAAGGCCAGCAAGGTCAGGTCTTGTGGGTAGAGGGTAGTGCCGAAAAAGTTAAATTGTTGGCTACCGATATCCAACAGAATCGCTTGGCGATCGCCGTAGGAAATCCAAGGAGTTAAAGTAAATAGCAGCAGCAAAAACCAGCCACCATATCGGCGTAGTTTTTGGAATGTGCCTTTACTCTCACGTACGTAAATGCGGTTATTTGGGTTAAACCTATCCCCCTTGCCTTTGTGGGTCTTGGGGTTAAAGGTTTTCGGAGTCACATCTTTGATATCGATTTTATCCTGACTCATGGATTGATCCTTCTTAGGCTTTAATGGCGCAATTTCTCTTGGTTTGTGCTCACTGACTTTGCTCACAAATGCCGATGTGTTTATACACAATAAGGCTTTGCTAATATTTTAGTAAAAACTGATGGACGACGATTATACAATCAATAACATTTGTATTTCTTTAAGGCTATCAACCTTTAACAACAAAAAGCAGGACAATTAACGCAATTTTTCGCTGAACAGTGGCAGAAAATAAAAAAGCGACCAAAAGGTCGCTTAGTGAGTGAGTTGTTAACTTATTTAATGATACCGCGTGCGCGTAGAATCGCTGTTTTGAAATCATCTTCTTGGTCTTTTTTCAGGCCAGGAATCATTTCATCTTTCGCACTGTTACGCATTTTTAGGTGGTAGATCAGCACATCGTCAGTCAGCTCTTCTAGCTTGCCGTGATAACCCGCTTCACCCGCTAGCTTAACGATAAACTGCAGTAAGTTCATATCTTGGTCTTTTTGCCATTCTGGCTCAAGCAACTCAAGTAGCTCTTCAATACGGTGACACTTCATTTCTTTCTCCACAAATTTTATAGGTCTTTGGCGTAAAGGTATCAAATTGCTTGGCGAAGCAAAATAACAAACCGAGTGGAGAGAAAGAAAAAAGCGCAGCGGTGGCTGCGCTTTTTAATTAAGCGGCTTGAACGACTTTAGCCGGAGTCTGCGGCATAAGTGCATTTTTCTCGACCAAGGTCATACCTGAAGCCGTTTTTTTGCTTGTCGGAGCTGCGGCAAAGCCGCTACGACGACGCATCGCACTGCGATTGGTGTGCGAGAACCTGACTGTTGTTGGGCGCATTAAGTTACCTAACTGTCAGGCATATCCATTGCCAATGTAATGGCCTACATTTTTATGAGTTGAGCTTCAGTTGAGTGAAGGTTGGCTCTTTCTGGCTTTCGCCAATCCAAATAAAAGTGCAGGAATAATGATATGCATGCATATCGAACATAGAGTAGCACCGTTATGCTGATCGATCGATAGTTGAGCAGTTGCTACGATAAAAAAATGTCTGCAAAACGTTACAATCTTGATAAATATCCAATGAGATGTGAGCTAGATAGTAGTACCCAATCAGAAATTATCAGTACTATCAGAACAGCAGCAGGAGGTGCGTATGTCATTTTTGAAGAAAACCCTCGCCAGTTTTGGTATTGGAAGTGCGAAAGTTGATTCCATCTTACAGCAAGAAGTGCTGTACCCCGGCCAAGCGGCCAACATTAAGGTGCATGTTTATGGCGGTTCGAGTGAGCAAGAGATCGACAATATTCATTTGAAGCTGTGTTGTCGCTACATTGCGGAAGTCAAAGAAGATCGCGGCAGCAGCTCTCAAGGGCAACAAACTCGCCGCGTGCCACAAAGTCATGTGCTGGCCAGTTGGAGCCTGCCATACGCGTTTGTCATCAAACCGAGTGAAGAGCGGGTGTTTGATGTCGCGTTAGACATTCCGTTCAACACCCCAATTACCATTGGTGATGCCAAAGTGTGGTTGGAAACCGGTTTGGATATCGCTTTGGCGATTGACCCTACAGACAAAGACATGCTCACCGTAAGGCCTGATCCTATGATGGACGGCATTTTTACCGCTTTGGAAGAGCAAGGGTTGCGTATTCGCCAAGTGGAGTGTGAAGAAGTGAAAGGCTTTGAACTGCCCTTTGTGCAAGAGTTTGAGTTTGTTCCAACCACTGGGCCATTTCATGGTCGTTGGCGTGAGCTGGAAGTGGTGGCGTATCGTTCCCCGAGTGAACTGAAGTTATGGTTTGAAATTGATCGCCATCGTGAAGGGGGAAGAGGCATGTTGGCAAGTTTGCTGGGGTTAGGAAAACTACAGCGAGAGTTGGTGTTACCACTGGACTTTTCGGCAAAACAGGCGGGAGAGAAAGTGCTGGGTTATTTAGAAGAAACGACCTAGCATTCACTCACATGATGATGGAAAAGCGAAAAATACGCTCTGACTTTAAGCCGACATCAAATAACCAAAATTTAACCTTTTTAGCTTACACGTGTAAGCTAAGTGTGACATACTAGAGCAACTATTCCATTAGAGGTTTCAGTGTATTTGCTATGTCAGTCAGTCAATATAGTGTGCGTGAAGAAGTGGCGAATGCGGCCACACACGGGTTAGGCATGATTTTTGGTATTGTTGGTTTGGTGATGCTGTTGGTGAAAGCTACGGAGCACCATGCCGATGGGCTGACCATTGCCAGCATGGCGATTTACGGGTCGAGCATCATTGTGTTGTTTTTGGCTTCGACGCTTTACCATGCCATTCCTCATCCTAAGGCAAAACGTTGGCTCAAAACCTTTGACCACAGTGCGATTTATCTGCTCATCGCGGGCAGTTATACCCCGTTCCTGTTGGTGAGTTTGCGCACGCCTTTGGCGATCGGCTTAATGATTGTGATTTGGTCGATAGCCTTGTTGGGCATCATTATGAAAGTGGCGTTTGTCTATCGCTTTAAGCGCTTTTCCTTGGTGAGCTATCTGTTGATGGGTTGGTTGTCACTGATAGTGATTTACCAATTGGCGATCTCATTAGAGATTGGAGGCTTGACGCTGCTCGCTGCCGGTGGATTGATTTATTCTCTCGGGGTTATTTTCTATGTGGCGAAGAAGATCCCCTACAATCATGCCATTTGGCACTGTTTTGTGTTGGCTGGCTGTGTTTGTCACTTCCTCGCGATCTATCTTTATGTGAACCCGGTTTAAACCGGGTTCTTTGTTTTGGGGTTGTAGATAGCCCGCTTCGACAAAACTTAACGGCGCCAGAAAGCAGGAAAAAACAGCACCAATAAGGTGAGAATTTCTAAGCGTCCCATCAACATACCTAAACTGAGAAGCCACTTAGCGGCATCAGGCAGCGGAGCGAAGTTACCTGTTGGCCCAATGATGCTGCCCATACCTGGGCCGACGTTGGCCACCGCGGTAATTGAGCCAGAAATGCTGGTGACGGGGTCAAGCCCCATCGCGCTTAAGCCGCCCGCAATGGCGATGATGGTAATGAAGAACATTAAACCAAACGCCACCACAGAGCGCACAATGTCATCATTCACTGGTCGTTGATTGTAGCGTTGGACAAAAATGCCTGATGGGTGAATCAGTTTCATGATCTGTTTATTCAGCAGTGTCATGGCGATCTGGAAGCGGAAGATCTTAATGCCGCCAGAAGTGGAGCCTGAACAGGCGCCCGCCATCATCAAAAACGCAAACAAGGTCGTTGGGAGTGCGCCCCAGGCGGTGAAATCCTCTAAACCAAAACCCGTCGTCGTCACCACAGAAACAATGTTAAACATCGCCACGCGTAGTGCGTCAGCAATAGTGTAACCGTCACGAATCACCAACCAAGCCGAAATGACCAAGCTGGTGCCTAAAAACAGGTAGGTAAAACCACGTACTTGAGCGTCTTTGATTAAAGCGTCTAATCGGCGCTTGCGCATCGCCGAAACAAACAACAAAAACGGCAAGCCACCCAAGAACATAAACAAGGTTGCTATCCAGTGTGCGCCGTTAGAAAAATGGTTCATTGAACCATCAGAAGTGGAGTAGCCGCCCGTTGAAAGCGTGGTGAAGGAATGGTTGATGGCATCAAACAGGTTCATTCCGGTCAGTAGATACCCAATCAAACATAGTCCGGTGAGTACCAAGTACACCACCACAATGTTTTTCGCTACGGTTTTGGCTCTTGGGCTGCTTTTGTCTGACCAATCGGAAGATTCTGTTTGGAACAGCTTCATCCCACCGACGTTAAGCATCGGCAACACCGCAACGGCCATCACAATAAAGCCAATCCCTCCGAGCCATTGTAAGATCGAACGCCACAGCAAAATACTCGGAGCCATGTTATCCAAACCGCTTAGCACGGTGGAACCAGTGGTGGTGATACCAGACATGGTTTCGAAGTAGGCGTCAGTAAAGCTGATGTGGTTGATAAACATAAACGGTAGCGCGGCAAACGCGCTGGCGATGGTCCACACCAAACTGGTGATAAGGAACATGTCGCGCACACTGAGTTTAAAGTGTGCGGTGCGGCCAATGCTCAGGCAGACAAACGCGGCAAAATGGGTGATCAACACCGCTTGGCCGAAATCAAGAAAGCCGCCTGTGCCAGTAAAAAAGGCCACAAGGGTAGGGACGTACATGAAAAGGGCGAGCTTGGAAAGCACTAGCCCAATCACAAACAGTACGGGACGAAAGTTCACCATAGGAAAATCCTAGAGGAAGAATGGGCTCGGCTGGAACAAGGCTTCGACGTCTGGTACGTATTTCTTATCAACCAAGAACATCACTACGTGATCATCTTGTTCAATCACGGTGCGGTCATGGGCAATGAGCACCTCTTCACCACGCACAATCGCGCCAATGGTGGTGCCCGGTGGCAGTTTGATGTCGCCAACGGCGCGGCCCACCACTTTCGAGTTGCTTTCGTCGCCGTGTGCCACCGCTTCAATTGCTTCAGCAGCGCCGCGGCGTAGAGACGATACGTTGACGATGTCAGCACGACGAACGTGGGTCAAGAGCGCTGAAATGGTCGCTTGTTGAGGTGAAATGGCCACATCAATGACGCCGCCTTGCACTAGGTCGACGTAAGCACCACGCTGGATAAGTACCATTACCTTTTTAGCACCCATGCGTTTGGCCAACATCGCTGACATGATGTTGGTTTCGTCCTCGTTGGTGAGGGCGATAAAAACGTCGACTTGGTCGATATTCTCTTCGGTTAGCAGCTCTTGATCAGCAGCATCACCACAAAACACGATGGTGTTTTCCAACTCTTCTGAAAGCTTTTCTGCTCGCTGTAGGTTGCGCTCAATCAGTTTCACGCTGTAGGTTTGTTCTAAACGCTTGGCTAAGCTGGCACCGATGTTACCACCACCGACGATCATGATACGGCGATAAGGTTTTTCCAGTCGTTGTAACTCACTCATCACAGAGCGAATATGGTTGCTGGCGGCAACGAAAAAGACTTCGTCATCGGCTTCAATGATGGTGGTGCCTTGAGGACGAATCGGACGGCCTTGGCGGAAAATCGCGGCAACACGGGTATCAATGTGAGGCATGTGTTCGCGTAAGGCAGAAAGTGCGTTACCCACCAACGGGCCGCCATAGTAAGCTTTTACGGCAACGAGGCTGACTTTTTCTTCTGCAAAGCTCACCACTTGCAATGCTCCAGGGTATTGAATCAAACGTTCAATGTAGCTGGTCACCAGCTCCTCGGGGGCAATCAAATGATCGACAGGAATCGCGCCGGATTTAAACAGCGCTTCTTTTTGCATTAAGTATTGCGGTGAGCGAATGCGAGCAATTCGGTTGGGGGTGTTGAACAGAGTAAAAGCCACCTGACAAGCAGCCATGTTGGTTTCATCAGTATTGGTCACGGCCACCAGCATGTCGGCATCTTGTGCGCCTGCTTCGTGTAGCACGTCCGGGTGACTGGCGTGGCCATTCACCACTCGCAAGTCATATTTGTCCTGCAGCTCTCTCAGACGGTCGCCATTTTTATCGACAATAGTGATATCGTTATTTTCGCCAACCAGATTTTCTGCCAGCGTGCCGCCAACCTGACCTGCGCCAAGAATAATGATTTTCATACTCTGTTCTCGTAATTCGAAAAAGGCGATTGAAGAGATTCAATCGCCAGTTTGCTTATGCTTGCTTAACCAGCACTGCATAATAGAAGCCATCCATATCTTCTTCCCCTGGAAGAATCTGACGGCCTGGATTCTCGCGTTCAGAGCCAATCAGTTGTGCTTCTGGTGTTCTTGCGAGGAAAGCTTTCACTTGCTCCATGTTTTCCATTGGGGTGATAGAACAAGTAGCGTAAACCAAGGTACCGCCGGGCTTAAGTTGTGCCCACATGGCATCAAAAATTTCGCTTTGTAGCTCAGCGAGAGCCGCAATGTCTTCTGCTCGGCGTAGCCATTTTATGTCAGGGTGACGACGAATCACCCCTGTGGCAGAGCAAGGAGCATCGAGCAAAATACGGTCAAATTGTTCACCTTGCCACCATTGTTCAGGATTGCGCGCGTCACCGCAAATCACTTTTGCTTGAAGATTGAGGCGTTTCAGGTTTTCCGTCACTCTTTTCAAGCGTTGTTCATCGCAGTCCAGTGCTACGACTTCACGAGCAGAGACTCGCTCTAAAATGTGTGCGGTTTTACCACCAGGTGCGGCGCAGCAATCGAGGATCAGTTCGCCATCTTTAGGTTGTAGATAGTTAAACGACAACTGTGCAGCGGCATCTTGCACCGATACCCAGCCTTGCTCAAACCCTGGCAAACTGTGTACATCGCAAGGGGCGGCCAATTTTATGGCGTCCATCGCTTCACTGTGCAGGGTGCTATCAATGTTTGCATTTTTGAGCAGTTGCAGATATTCATCGCGGTCATGGTGGGCGTGATTCACACGCAGCCACATTGGCGCTTTGTTATTGTTGGCTTCAACAATCGTCTGCCATTGCTCAGGGTAAGCGTCTTGTAGGATTTTCAGTAGCCAACTTGGGTGAACGTACTTGCCGGCATTGTGGCTGATAGAGAACTCATCTAATGCTTGTTGTTCACGCTGATAGTTGCGTAAAACCGCATTGATCAAGCCGCGTAAGCGAGGCCCTTTCAGTGCTTGCGCGCCTTCCACTGTCTCACCAACCGCCGCGTGCGCTGGAATACGCATGTGACCTAATTGGTATAAGCCAACCAAAATGAGGTGATGAAAAACACGTTGTTTACCTTTGAGTGGCTTATCCATCAACTTACCGGCAATGCTCTCTAAACGAGGCAGGTAGCGTAACGCGCCGTAGCAGATCTCTTGCAGTAAGGCGTGGTCGCGAGGGCGAATGGATTGTTGAGCTTCAGGAAGGGCGGTCGATAGAGAGTTGCCTCGGTCGACAACTTGATACAAGACGTTTGCAGCCGCAGCGCGAACATTCATGATGAGTACCTTAAAGTTAAAGAGGGCGTCTCTGCCCTCGTAAAGTTCTTAAACTGGACAAAAATGCCCGATTGCTTGGCAGGTTAACTCAGTACACTGCCAACTTCAAACCAAGCGGCGCGAGCGTTGAGAACATCTTGTACAGGCATCGCTTTTTTGCCTGGAATTTGGATGTGTTCCAACACTAGGCTGCCATGGCCAGTGGCGACATAAATGCCGCTTTTATCCGCTTTTAGGATGGTCCCCGCAGGGGCGTCATGACTGCTCGCTTCGACGCGGCTTTGCCACACCTTAATGCTGTTTTCCGCCACTTCGAAATGGCTCATTGGCCACGGATTGAAAGCACGGACACAACGTTCGATGTGCTCTGCATCGTCTTGCCAATTGATGCGAGCTTCTTCTTTACTCAGTTTCTTGGCGTAGTTTGCTCGCTCGTCATCTTGTTTAATCGCGATGGCTGTACCTGCGGCGATATCGGCTAAACACTCAACTAACGCAACAGGGCCAAGTTGAGCCAATTTATCGTACATGGTGGCACTGGTATCGCTTGTGTCGATCGGTAGCGTGGCAATTTTCAGCATGTCACCGGTATCTAGGCCGATGTCCATTTGCATGATGGTCACGCCCGTTTCAGCATCACCCGCCCAAATTGATCGCTGAATTGGCGCAGCACCGCGCCAGCGAGGCAGAATCGAACCGTGCACGTTGATACAACCCAACTTCGGTGTATCTAACACCGCTTGTGGCAATAACAGGCCATAAGCGACCACGACCATGATGTCAGCATTGAGATCCGCGAGGGCTTGTTTGGCTTCGTCAGACTTAAAGTTTTCTGGTTGATAAACCGGGATGTTGTGTTCCAAAGCAATGGTTTTGACAGGGCTTGCAGTGAGTTTTTTCCCGCGACCGGCTGGGCGATCAGGTTGGGTGTAAACCGCAATGACTTCATGCTCCGAAGACAACAACGCCGCCAAATGCTGGGCGGCGAAGTCCGGAGTACCTGCAAATACAATACGTAAAGGCTTGCTCAAGGTACCTTCCTTCTTATGGTATCAGCGCGATTTAGCGCTGTTTCTCGTTAAAACGTTTGATTTTGGCTAGCTTGTCTTGGATACGCTTGCGCTTGAGTGGTGATAGGTAATCGACAAACAGCTTACCTTGCAGGTGATCCAACTCGTGTTGAATACAGATAGCCAGTAAATCATCGGCTTCGAGGGTGAACTCGTTTCCATCACGATCTAACGCTTTAACCGTGACTTCAGCGGCGCGTGGCACTAGTGCGCGGGCACCTGGGACCGATAGACAGCCCTCTTCAATGCCATCTTCGCCACGCTTTTCTAAAATTTCAGGATTGATTAACACCATCGGCTCGTTACGGCTCTCAGAAATATCAATCACAACGATGCGTTGATGAATATCGACTTGCGTGGCGGCAAGGCCAATACCTTCTTCGTCATACATGGTTTCAATCATGTCATCGACGATTTTTTGGATTTCTGGTGTCACCTTTTCAACCGGTTTGGCTACTGTACGAAGACGATCATCCGGGAATGTTAATACTTGTAATACAGACATATGCACTCGAAATGTTGAACTGTGCCGAAACAGCACAAACCTTGTTGGCTCAATTCTAGACATTTTATAGCCTAAATGACAGCATCCTAGCAGCAATTTCCCATTTGTCGCTTCGCTAATCCATCTAGGAGTTAAGGCATGAACTCAGTGCTGCAAGCCGCTTCACGCGTGTTATTACCCTTGTTGTTTAGTGTGAGTGTGGCAGCCCAAGAGTCGCCAGCTCCACTGAATATTAAGCCCGATGCGCCACAAACTTATGTGGTGGTAAAGGGGGATACTCTTTGGGATATCTCAGCGCTCTATTTGGATAGCCCTTGGCTATGGCCGCGTTTGTGGCAAATCAACCCAGATATTGACAACCCTCACTTAATCTATCCTGGCGATAAACTCTCTTTAGTGTGGAAAAATGGCCAGCCGATGTTGAGTTTAAAACCGGTGGTGACATTGAGCCCGAAAGCTCGAATCACGGAGAAAAAAGCGGTTCCAACAGTGGATGAAGGGTTAGTGATGCCTTATCTGCAATCAGACCGACTGCTGAGTAAAGAGAAGCTCAGCAGTGTCGCGCGCGTGATGGGAACCAGTGATGGACGAAAATACCTTGCTAAAGATGAGCGTATTTTCATCAGTGGCCAACAAACGGAAACCCATTGGGCGATTTATCGTCAAGTGCAAGAGTTTGAACGAGCCGATCCCGATGCCAACATGATCGCGCTACGTGTGGTTGCGCAAGGTGAGCTTAAAGAATCGGCACAGGATTATTCCGGCATTGAAGTGACCAGTCAGCGACAAGAAGTATTGATCAACGACATTGCATTGCCTCAATCTGAAAACCTCGTCGAAGAACTGTCTACGACCTTTTATCCTGCGCCAGCCCCTCAAGATGTTGATGCCAAGATATTGGGCAGTATTGATGGCATTGATTACAGCGCACCAAGCCAAGTGGTGATTTTGGACAAGGGGAAAGTAGACAATTTACGTCAAGGGCATATTTTCGAACTCTATAAAGCCTCAAACAACGTTTATCGCAGCAGTGATAGCCAATTCAGCTACGAAAAAAGTGGTTCTTCGGATGAGATCTCCCTGCCGAAAAGCCGCATTGGTGAGTTGATGATCATTCGTCCTTACGAATATTTCAGCTTGGCGTTGATCACCCGCAGCACTCAACCGATCAGCCGTGACATTTTGGTCGTGGCGCCAGTGCAAGTTGACGAATCAGCCACGGCGCAAACGCCCTGATGAGTCAGGATGAACTGCATGCTTGGTTAGCACTTAGTTTTACGCCCAATATTGGGGTTAAGAAGCTAACCAAGTTACTCAGTATTGATTCCCCGCGCAATATTCTGCGTTATTCCCACGAGCAGCTACTGTCGCTGGGACTGTCGTCCCAGCAAATCATCACCTTGCGAAGTAGTGCTCAGCAAGACGCTGAAGCCGCCCTTCAATGGCAGCAGCTTTCCTCCCAGCATCATATTATTACCCTTCATGATGGCCTATATCCGCCGCTACTTAAGGAAACGGCTTCACCGCCTTGCCAACTGTTTGTACAAGGTGATCCTCATTGTTTAACCAAGCCACAAGTTGCGCTGGTGGGAAGTCGTCATGCGACCATGGAAGGGTTGCAGCATGCCCGCGATTTTGCGGCTCAATTGGTACAGCATGGGTTGGTGGTGACCAGTGGTTTGGCGCTTGGGATTGATGGCCATGCCCATGATGGTGCGCTGACAGCGGGCGGTGAAACCGTTGCAGTACTTGGTTCGGGCTTTCAATACATTTATCCCGCTCGCCATAAAGGTCTTGCCGCGAGAATTTGTCAACAAGGTGCGCTGGTTTCGGAGTTCCGTCCGAGTACCAAAGCCAAAGCAGAACATTTTCCTCGTCGAAATCGAATCATTAGTGGCTTGTCTCTGGGGGTTTTGGTGGTCGAAGCAGCAGAGAAAAGTGGCTCTTTGATTACTGCCCGTTATGCCGCTGAGCAAGGCCGAGAAGTCTTTGCTTTGCCTAGTTCTCTTCATATTACCAATGCACGTGGTGGAAACGCGCTGATAAAAAGCGGAGCTTGTTTGGTCACTGGCGTTGAGGATGTACTGAGTGAAGTGCAAACCTTGCTTGACTGGTCGACAAACCAACAAGCGGATTTATTTTCTTCCTCTAATACTGAAGAACAATTGCCATTTCCTCAGCTGTTAGCTAACGTAGGTAATGAGGCTACACCAGTTGATATTCTAGCAAACAGGACCAATATACCTGTGCAAGAAGTCATGATGCAGCTCTTAGAGCTTGAGCTTTCAGGGCATGTTGTTGCAGTTAACGGTGGCTATATTCGAAGGGGGAGGGGCTAGCTATGATGATGGATATACTGATGTATCTATTTGAAACCTACATCCATAGCGATGCAGATTTACAAGTGGATCAAGATGAGCTTGAAGACGAGTTGCTTCGAGCGGGATTTCACCAGCAAGATATCTACAAAGCCCTTCTTTGGTTAGAAGAGCTGGCAGCATTACAAAAGAGTGATGATCACTCTGCTATTTCGCGTTGCAGTGCGATCTCTTCAACACGAGTGTACACACCTAAAGAGATGCAACGATTGGATCTAGAATGTCGCGGCTTTTTGCTGTTTCTAGAACAGATCAATGTGTTAACCACTGAGACTCGTGAAATGGTCATAGACCGAGTGATGGGGTTGGAAACCAATGAGTTTGAGCTTGAAGATCTCAAGTGGATTATTTTGATGGTGCTATTCAATGTTCCCGGTAACGAGAACGCCTACACGCTAATGGAAGAGCTGTTATACACCAAAGAGCAAGGCATTCTTCACTAAATTGTTCCGTGAATACAGTATCTATGAGTAGTAAAATTGATCGCACTTTGTTTTCCGCTCATGAGCATGCGCTTGAGCATACGCCTTGTCCGCAATGTTGTGGAGAGTTGGTGTTAAAACACGGTAAGCATGGCGCGTTTTTGGGGTGTAATCAGTACCCACAGTGTGATTACGTCAAGCCCCTTCATCAAAATGATGGCCATATCGTCAAAGAGTTGGGGGTCGCTTGCCCTGAGTGCGGGAACGAGTTGGTGCTTCGTCAGGGACGTTACGGCATGTTTGTCGGGTGCAGTCATTACCCACATTGCCATCATATTGAACCAATCAACCAGCCTGAACCAGAGCAGAATCCCAAAGCGTTGTTTGCTTGCCCCGAGTGTGGCAAAGGACACTTAGTTGAGCGTAAAACTCGCTTTGGTAAAACCTTCTATGCCTGTGATAACTATCCGAAGTGTAAGTTTGCGGTTAACCAGCCACCAGTAAAAGGTTGTTGTGAAGAGTGTGGTTTTACTTTGTTGGTTGAGAAGAAGCTCGCCAGTGGTGTGAAGTTACAATGCGCAAACCGCAAATGTCAGCATGCTCAATCGTGTTGAGTTCACATTGAAAAGGGTCGCACATGGCGACCCTTTTGCTATCTGTTTAAAAGCCGAAAGGGCGACTACGCTTGCCACTTTTTGGCAAACTCATGTACCGCTGGAAAGGCTTTCTCATCCAATACATTGGCGAGAGCGCAAAGGCTGCGCTGCAGCTCTCCGCTGTAATCACCACACACGTTGATATGGCCCATTTTTCGGCCTGCGCGTTTCTCTTTGCCATACCAATGAATATGACAACCGTCCATCGCCATCACGCTTGCGGGCAGAGTATCTTCACCAAGGATGTTGATCATCGAGGTTTCACGAACCAGCTTAGTGCTACCAAGTGGTAAACCACAAACGGCGCGCAAGTGATTTTCAAACTGGCAAGTTTCGGCTCCTTGCTGGGTCCAATGGCCGGAGTTATGTACTCTAGGTGCAATTTCATTGACTAACAATTGTCCGTCGACATCGAAAAATTCAAGCGCCAACACACCAACGTAGTTCAGTGTTTCAGCGACAGCAGTAAACATTTGTTGTGCTTGCTCTTGCAGCTCTGGTGAGTCAATTGCCGTTGAAAGGCTTAACACGCCATTGACGTGAATGTTTTCTGCCAGTGGGTAGACTTCGATCTGCCCTTCTTTACCACGAGCGCCAATCAATGAAACTTCACGTTGAAATGGAACAAATTCTTCAGCGACAATCGCTTGAGTTGGCGTAGCCGCGATACAAGCTGCCATCTCTTGCCAAAGGGTTTCAATTTGCGCGGCATCTTTCAAACGCCATTGCCCTTTACCATCATAGCCTCCCAATGCGCTCTTTAGCACCATTGGCATGCCAACGTGCTCAATCGCTTTATTGAAGTCTTCACGCGTTTCAATGACGTAGTAATTGGCATTGCGTACACCCGCATTGTCGAGCAAGGCTTTTTCCAAACGACGATCACCACCTGCCTTTATCGCCTCACTGCTTGGAAGAAACTTGCCACTTGCTTGGCAGATCGCCAATACGTCATGAGGAATGTGTTCAAACTCTGCTGTGATCACATCAACGTGTTCAATCGCTTGCTCTAAGCCGTGACCAAGAAGATGCAACGTCAAAGGATGAACGACATCACCCGTTGTCACATCATAGGCAGAAATCTGGATATTCAAAGGCGCACCAGCCAATGACATCATACGTGCTAATTGTCCAGCGCCCAGAACCAATACGTGCATGATTTAGTCCTCTGCAGGATTCGGGTTAGCAAGGACGCTTGCTGTTTGTTCTTGGCGGAAGGATTCAACTTTGGCCATGATATTTTCGTCGTGAGTTCCAAGGATTTGCGCAGCGAGAAGACCAGCGTTCGCTGCACCAGCTTCACCAATTGCCAATGTCCCTACTGCGATGCCTTTTGGCATTTGCACAATAGAGTAGAGAGAGTCGAGCCCTGATAACGCGCGTGATTGCACGGGTACGCCCAAAACGGGCAAGCTGGTAAATGCCGCCGCCATGCCAGGTAAATGCGCCGCGCCACCTGCACCGGCAATAATCACTTTCAACCCACGCTCTTTGGCGGTTGAGGCATATTCAGCAAGGAGATGAGGAGTTCGATGTGCTGAAACTACTTTGGTTTCGTATTCCACGCCAAATCTGTCCAGCATTTCTGCTGCTAGTTTCATGGTTGGCCAATCCGATTTAGAACCCATGATGATACCGACTTTCATCTCAAACTCCTTCAAGCTGCATAATTGGGTGAGCTGATCAATTTTGTGCGCATTATACGAGGTTTTTTACCCCAAGCAAACGTTTGCGTTTGGGTGAGAGCTACCACGTGCGTTTTTCGCTGGCATTCGGCGGGTTATTGGCTTATTTGTAGTAGGTTGAGTATCTAGAGAGAAGAAGTGGTGAGTAATTTACAGCAAGTCGTGAAGGCGTTAAAGCAAGGTCAAGTGGTGGCTTACCCGACAGAGGGCGTGTTTGGCTTAGGTTGCGATCCTGATAATGAGGTGGCCATTGAGCGTCTTCTGACGATTAAACAGCGACCCAGAGATAAAGGCTTGATTTTGATCGCCGCTGATTTTCAACAGCTTCAACCGTATCTCGATTTAACAAGTTTGTCATCGGAGCAACTTCAGAGAGTTTTCGCCACTTGGCCAGGTCCTTATACATGGGTAATGCCAGCAAGTGCACGAGCGTCGGCGCTCGTCACAGGTTATCGCCAGACCGTTGCGGTTCGTGTGAGTGATCATCCTTTGGTACAAAAGTTGTGCAGTGAGTATGGAAAGCCGCTAACCTCTACCAGTGCGAATTTGTCAGGCCAAACGGAATGTAAAACCGTTGAGCAGGTTCAAGGTCAATTGGGCAACCAGATCTCCACCATTTTGCTTGGTGAAATTGGTGAGCGCCATCGACCCAGTGAAATCCGCGATGCTCGTACAGAACAATTATTAAGACAGGGATAACCCTGCTCAGCTTCAAAAGGTAGTTTAGATGTCCACAATAGATAAAGACGCGGTCAAGCTTTACTTGATGCAGTTACAAGATCAAATTTGTCAACGACTGGAACAAGAAGATGGCAAAGCAACATTTATAGAAGATGCTTGGCATCGAGAGCCAGGAGACCGATTAGGTGGCGGTGGCCGAACACGCGTAATGCGTGATGGCAACGTGTTTGAGCAAGGGGGGGTTAACTTCTCCCATGTGCAGGGTAATGCAATGCCAGCTTCTGCAACGGCGCATCGTCCAGAATTGGCTGGGCGCCGATTCGAAGCCATGGGCGTTTCTCTCGTCATGCATCCTCACAATCCTTACGTTCCGACATCGCATGCAAACGTGCGTTTCTTCATTGCTGAAAAAGAGGGGGAAGCACCGATCTGGTGGTTTGGTGGTGGGTTTGACTTAACTCCGTTCTATCCGTTTGAAGAGGATTGCCAATTTTGGCACAACACCGCCAAGGAAGTGTGTGCGCCCTTTGGTGCTGATGTGTATCTGCAGCATAAAGCTTGGTGTGATGACTATTTCTATTTGCCTCACCGCGGTGAAACGCGAGGTATCGGCGGCCTATTTTTTGATGACCTCAATCTGTGGGAGTTTGAGAAGTGCTTTGACTACATCAACGCTGTTGGTGAAGGGTATTGCGATGCTTACTTACCCATTGTTGAACGTCGTAAAGCCACAGAGTATGGCGAGCGTGAACGCGAGTTCCAGTTGTATCGCCGTGGCCGCTATGTTGAGTTTAACCTAGTGTATGATCGCGGGACTTTGTTTGGCTTGCAAAGTGGTGGGCGTACCGAGTCGATTTTGATGTCGATGCCGCCACTGGCTCGCTGGGAATACAGCTATGAACCACAAACTGGTTCACCAGAAGCGGACCTTTACCAGCATTACTTAAAACCGAGAGAATGGTAAGCAAGGAATCTCCTCTTTTCTATATAGATAGATAGTGATAGGGTCATCGTTAATCAGGTGGCCCTGTTTTCTCTATAGTTAAGCAAGCGGTAAGAACAACAAAGGTAAGGAAATGACTCAACAAATCGATCGTTATGCTGTGTTTGGCAACCCTATCGGACACAGTAAATCGCCATTTATTCACACCTTGTTTGCCCGCCAAACCAACCAGTCTTTAATCTACACAGCAGAAAGCGCGCCAAAAGAGGGCTTTGTTGAGGCAATGAAAGCGTTTTTTGCTGAAGGGGGAAAAGGGTGCAATGTGACCTTACCTTTTAAGGAAGAGGCGTATCAGTTTGCGAGTCGTTTAACGGAGCGAGCCCAATTGGCTGGTGCGGTGAACACACTAAAAAAACTGGATGATGGTGACATCATTGGTGACAACACTGATGGCGCAGGCCTTGTGCAAGATTTGTTGCAGCACCAAGTTGTGTTAGAAGGTGCACGTATTCTAGTGATAGGAGCAGGGGGCGCAGCTCGTGGCGTGCTTAAACCGCTACTCGACCAGAAGCCAGTCTCTCTCACCATTACGAATCGTACTTTCTCTAAAGCCGAAGAACTGGCTGCATTGTTTGCTGCTTATGGGTCTGTTACTGCAAAAGAGATGAAAACAGTGAATGAAGAGTACGATGTTATTATCAACTCTACGTCTGCATCATTGAGTGGTGAGTTGCCAGCTATTTCTTCCTCTATATTCGCCGCCAACAGTACTAGCTACGACATGATGTATGGCAAGGGCGATACCACCTTCAATCAATGGGCTAAGCAACACGGCGCTGCTCATGCCTATGACGGGTTGGGTATGCTAGTTGGGCAAGCTGCCGAAAGTTTCATGCTATGGCGAGGGTTGCGTCCCGGGTCTAAACAAATCTTGCGCGAGTTAAGAAAAAATCTTGAAGGGCTATAAGCGATGAATCAAGCCATCTTATTTCCAGACATGCAATCTTGGGATGAAGCATCACAATCCGTGAACTTTGCAGCGCAACAATCGGGTGCACTGATAGAGTGTTTTGTGGAGAAACATAAGCTAGAAAAGTTATCTGGCTTAGAGCTCGATACTGAACAAGCCGTGATCGCTGCTTTTATTGATTACCGATTTGATCTGGAAGAAATAGCCGAAGAGTTAATAGAAGATGAAGCCTTCAATGAAGAAGGCCATATCATTATCGACTAACTCACCTTTCATGAAGGTTTTTTACTTCATTTAAATAGTCATTCTTGTTTTGGACATAGTTGTCCGCTGACTTTTGTAAAAAAGCGCGTTCTTTCTCTGATAGAGGACGGGCTTGTTTTACTGGGCTACCGACATAAAGATAACCGCTCTCTAATCTTTTTCCTGGCGGCACTAGACTGCCCGCGCCAATCATCACGTCTGATTCAACCACGACAGCATCTAAAACAATCGCCCCCATACCAACCAATACACGATCGTGAATATCGCAGCCGTGCAGCATCACTTTGTGGCCAATGGTCACGTCATTACCAATCAGCAAAGGGTAGCCATGAGGATTTTCTGCGTTTTTATGGGTCACGTGCAGCACGCTGCCATCTTGAATGTTGGTGCGAGCTCCGATGTGGATATGGTTAACATCACCACGTGCCGCAACCAATGGCCAAATACTCGAATCGTCACCTATTCGAATATCACCGACAATGACAGAGGTTGAATCGATATAGACGCGTTCGCCTATTTGGGGATGAATGCCTTTGTAACTTCTAATCGAACTCATTTTTCCTCCTTATAAAGCCTTATCAATAGTAATATCGAGTGAGAAGAGTAGTAAAAATTCACCGTTTAGAATAAAAAACACTCAAACGATAGAAAAATCAAAAAAAACGTGAAAAAGGGCTTGCCAACGTGACGCCGATCTCTATAATGCCACCTCGCTGACACGGCAAGGCTTCGTAAGAAACCAGGGCCCATCAGCCAAGGCATTTAGCCAGGTGAATCACCTGAAAAAAGTTTTGAAAAAAGTGGTTGACACTAAAACTTAACTCGCTAAAATGGCCGCCTCTTCCGAAGTGATGCGATTCACAAAAGAAGAAAGCTCTTTAACAATATAAACCTATCAATCTGTGTGGGCACTCGTTGATGATAATCCAAAAGATTTATCAATGAACTGAGTGACCAAAACGATACTAAGTATCGGCACAGTCAATTTATTCAGTATTCATTGAGCCGAAGCGAAAGCTTCAAAAAACTTTTAATTGAAGAGTTTGATCATGGCTCAGATTGAACGCTGGCGGCAGGCCTAACACATGCAAGTCGAGCGGCAGCACAGAGAAACTTGTTTCTCGGGTGGCGAGCGGC
>NZ_NPKW01000011.1:0-3626 GCF_002265885.1 Vibrio sp. 03_296 | reverse complement strand
CTAGATTTGCTTTGCCAGTATCCACACCGACATTAATATTTTGAAGTGTGTTTGTATTCATAATAAGCTAACTCTTGCTTGCGTAATGCGGGTTCGAGACCCAGTCGAGTATTCGAGTTTGGTGCTTGGAGTTCTATGTCGCGTTCATGTTTGTTATCGGTCTCTCGATAGAGGAGCCAGCGTTCAATCGAACTACAACATAGAAAGCTTTAGTTGCGGCTAAAGCCTGGGTCTCACATTACCCGAAACAGGTCGATTAATGGGGATAATTTCCCATACAAGCGTTAAAGAGGGACTTGGCACGCGTGGCATTTTCAATTTGCGTTGGGTTTAGTGTTTAAGGTGTGATGCGGTCACTTTTTTGGTGCGTGCCTGCGCCCCTTAACGCGGCGTTATGTTTAATCACGTAAAATCAGCTGGTTGCATCTTTTCTTTGTTCCTTCGTATTTCCAATTTTGGTCATGTCGGCAGGTTAACTTCAGTGGTCGCTGTTTTCTGGACTCCAATTCGTGGGCGCTAAAAATTCAGAGTGTTGCCTCATTTAAGTTCAGTGCGTTTGTGAGTCGAATAAAGAGTCTTGGTTTCAAAGTTTGAGCTCCAGTTTTCGGTTTCTCACGCTAAAACTCAAAATCATTAGAATCAAATTTATGAGTTAATTCAGCTTTTTAGCGTCTGGTTTTGGTTTGCAAAGGTAAGTCGAGTTAAGCTATTGGTATCGCAAACTTAACCCTTTGAGCCTTAAACATAACAAGGCGTTTAAGAGGGATTCATGCCGCGTGGCATTTTTGGTTTGCAGTGAGTTTTGGTGGTGAAAGTGGTCTGCGGGAAGTTGGTTTATGCGGCATTCACCCCTTAACGCAGCGTTAGGAATTTAGAGGAAATAATAAGTGCGGTGGATTGATTACGTAGTTCAAGCCATGGAGAACTTAGGTGGTGAAGCAGCATACAGTGACCTTTATGCTGAAATTGAAGCACTGAAAGGCGGTAACTTAACTAAAAGCTGGAAAGCTACTGTAAGAAATACTGTTGAGAGTTATTCGAGCGATTCGGATAACTGGACTCCAAGTCGAGATGACCTTTTTTATAGCGTCGATGGTAAAGGTAGTGGGCGCTGGGCTCTTAGGAACTTTGAAGCAAGTCAAGTATCAGAACCGCCAGTTGATTACGATGGCGCAGATAAACAAGATTATACTGTAAGCCGTTTTATTCGGGACAGTAAACTCTCACGACAGGTTAAAACGAAGAATAATTTTAAGTGTCAAATTTGTGGTTTTACATTTCGGCTTCCAAACGGTAAACCGTATGCGGAGGCTCACCATTTAAAGCCCTTGGGTAAAGAACACAATGGTCCTGATATTGAGGGCAACTTAATATGTGTATGCCCAAATCATCATGCAATGCTAGATTATTGTTCATTAAAATTAGACGTCAGTTTTATCGTCAAGAACTCGAAGCATGAGATCACCAAAGAGTTTATTGATTACAGTAATGCACTTGTTGAGCAACATTCCTAACAAGCAATTTAAGAGGGATTCCCAACGCTTGGCATTTTTGCTTCTACTTCAAATTAAGTGTTTATGGCACAACGCTTTAGGTTTGGGTGGTAGCGTTGCTCACCCCTTAATTGGGCGTTAGTTCCCCAGAGGAAGCAATCAATCCATAGGAAATTTTTGTTTCTGGTGAAGCACGCGCATGATTCGGATAATGTCGCCTTCGATCCAATAGGAGACGATCATCGAAATATCAGGGATTATAAGTAATCGCCCACGAATACCATCTCGCTGCACACCCATTAGTGGCTGCTCTAGCAAGTTCTCCACTTTTGCTTCAATGAGGTTGTCAGTTTTCTCTGCGGCATCAGGGTTGAAGTCATAGAGAAACTCAAAGATCTTTTCACGATCATTAAGTGACTCTTCTTCCCATAAAATCATTGCTTACCTCGATTACGGATTCTGGCTTTGCGCTCTTCCATTCGAGATTTAGCAGTTTGGTGGTCAACGAAAACGGATTTTCCTGAGTCAAACTTCTCAAATGCTAGGTTTACTTGTTCAGTTAGCCATGCATCGTGAGATAATGTTTTTCTTTGTTGCTCAGCGAGTTGCTCAGTAAGTTCACGGCATGCGTCACTTAGAGTGCGACCTTGGCTCTCAGCCATTTGTTGAGCTAGGCGTTTTGTTTCTTCATCAACACGAAATTGAATTCTAGTGTCCATGATGTATTCCTTTTTTGGTGTGTGTACAAATGTTAGCACTAGGCTTTGAGATGGGCAACTAACAAACAATTTAAGAGTGATTCGGCACGCGTGGCATTTTTACTATGCGTTGGTTTAAGTGATTAAGGTGGTATGCGGGAGCATCGTATTGCGTGCCTCACACCTTAATTGGGCGTTAAATTTATAGAGGTAGTATCGTGCAGAAAGATGAAATTGTAGAAATCCTTGGTGAGTACAGCTCTGAAATCGCAGCAATGCTACCGAGGTTCAGTAAAACTAGAGACGGTTTGTACATTGATAGCAATGACGGAAATCGTTTTAGAAATATTGTGCAAGAGGTAATAGATCTATGTCACGATCATATACCCGGTTCGTCCAACACCGTCAGCATGATTGCCCAGTATTACAATCAAGGTATTTCTAACTGGCAGCAAATTTCATCCTACGCAAGCCTTGAGGAAGTAAAAGGGGCCATTGATTCTCTATCGATAAGAATCGAGCGAAATCCAAAGATGTTTGACGAAAACCCCAAAATAGATATCGATAAAACTGCTCAGTCCTTGGATGGATTAAATACAATACTCAATCGTTTTCATTGAATACATCGAGGTATTTTACAATCGCAGAAGAAGACACTCAGCGTTGGGACATGTCAGCCCAGCTGAGTACGAAAGTATGTAGTTATGTACTGTCTACTTTTTGTGGGGTACACCAGTAGCAAGGAGATTCGGTGTGCTTAACTTTTTGAATAAAAAGTCTTATGTTCAGTCAGTAGCTAAAGATATGGCTCCGAAACTGTGTGCTAAGTTTGGGAAAAAGCCCGTTTATTCTTTTCAGGAAATTAGTTGGGCATTGAGCGAGATTAAGCGCAGTGATGACCAGTTTTATAAGTCAGTTTCTTACGGCATGTTGCTGCCATACAGCAATGAGTTGGCTATCGAGTTACAAGAAGACTTAGGCGACTTGTTAGAGTTTCAAAAGTCTGTTGGTGAGCTCTTATTTAACGTGTCGGAAGTTCCTTCGTTTGAAAGTTACCTGTTATATGCAGAGGTAAATTCGGCACCAAAATGTAAAGTTACGAACACGACTTTAGATAGTTCCGGTGGAGTAAACTTTCTTGATTTTGGTGGCGGTGACTAGCTACATAACAAGAGACTATGGCGTCAATAGTTAATTTTTGGCGCTATCTGCCATTCCACATACAGCCATCTCTAAGCATTGAATTTAGAATAACTACCATCTTTCTGACGCAGGCAATGAGCGCTACTTTTTTGGGTTTTCCAGCAGCCAAAAGTCGTTGATATGTTTCTTTAAATACAGGGTTACATTGCATCGCTGACATCATGGCCATGTATAAAACAGTCCTTACTTGCATCCGTCCACCTTTGATCATTCTCTTGCCTTTGAAACTGCC
>NZ_NPKW01001099.1:0-1035 GCF_002265885.1 Vibrio sp. 03_296 | reverse complement strand
TCAACGCTGGCGGATCTGCAATTTGATGGGATGCAAGTGACGGCAAAAGAAGCGAACTTGCCAGAAAAGTGGGCCAATTGGCAGCCAAAAGAGGGTGAAAACTGGCATAGTTACCACTCTGCGATCGATTATCAAAGCCAAAACTGGTCACAGTGGTGGGGGCAGATTGGGTGCGCACTGGGCTGCCGGTTACCAAAACCGGCAGCAGCGACATTACTTTGTCTCTCGCTGGGTTACCTGATTTTCGTACCGAAGTCGACCCAAGCGGTGACGCCGCCACGAGTGGCTAGTTAGATAACCCCGGTACGCGTGTGGTGGCGCGTGACAACTACACCGTCAGCGACTATTTGATTTGAGTGGCAAACCGATTGGGTGAAACGCTTTGGCATTGATGGTTATCGGGTAGATACGGTCAAACACGTAGAAGGCGAAGTGTGGAAGCGTCTGAAACAAGAAGCGACGAAAAGTCTCGATGCGTGGCGCAAAGCCAATGGTCAATCGGGTGCGCCGTTTGGATGATGGGGAAGTGTGGGCCATTCTGCTTACCGCAGCCCTTATTTTGACGACGGTTTTGACGCGCTGATCAACTTTGATATGCAGAAGAAGCTCGATAAAGGCGCAGCCTGTTTTAGCCAAATGGCTGACACCTATCGCGATTACGCCAACACCATCGCGCAGCAAAGTGACTTCAACCCAGTGAGCTACATGTCCTCACACGATACTGAGCTGTTCTTTAGCCGTTTTAAAGACTATACCGTGCAGCGCAACGCCGCGAACGCATTGCTCCTCAGTCCCAGGAGCGGTGCAGATTTATTATGGTGATGAAGTGGGGCGCAATATTGGCCCATATGCCGATGATTTCCATCAAGGCACCCGTTCAGATATGGTTTGGACACCTGTCTGACGAACGAATCAACGTTTGCTTAACCACTGGCAGACGTTAGGGCAGTTTTCGTCAAACACACCCTGCCATTGGCGCGGGTGTGCATAAAGAAATCGAACAACAGGCGCGTACGTTTTTCTCGCACGCTGGGG
>NZ_NPKW01001098.1:0-829 GCF_002265885.1 Vibrio sp. 03_296 | reverse complement strand
AAAAACGCTGACAGAGTGCAGCTGTTTTGTCGAGTGGCAAGACGAAAGTGCCTAAATAAAGTATAAATATTGTCAGCACCACACCCACACTTAGCCAGTTTAATTGATTTAATGACATGAACTAGGTGCTCGTTTTGTTAGCAGTGAAAATGACCGAGATTTTGTGGTGATGAGTAAATTATCATCCATTTGTGACGAATTGATTACATTATCAGCAATAAATTACGCCGCTCTTTTTAATATTTCATCCAGCCAGCGCGTTGGTAAAATCCGTTTGAATACAGCAAACAGCTTAGTTGGTGTGGTTCACTCGGTAACGTATTTTCGGTTTCTGACTGGTTAGCGCGTGCAACACTGGCTCAATACAAGACTCGGCAGGTAAGACGAAACTGCTCTTCGAGTTGGTATTCTCTAGGCGATCTTTTTGCGCCAGATAGCTGTCTCTGTGAGGGCTGTTTCAATATCAATCCAATTGCAAAAAGGCTTGCAGCGCGTTGTAACGAAAACGGGTTTCGATTCGGGCCCGGTTCGAGGATGGCAATGTGAATATTCGTGCCATCGAGACTCAAGCCTGAGGGTGTCGCTCCAACCTTCAATCGCGAATTTAGAGGCGTTATAGGCACCGTCGATATTTCATCGCAGCGAATCCTAACACGGAGCTATTTTGCACTAATGCGTCCCTGCTTGTTCTCTCTCATGATCGGTAATATTTCACGTACCAATTGATGCCAAMCCAAAAAGTTGCTTTCAAACTGGGCTCTCAATGCGTCGGTGGGGAGATCCTCCAGTGCACCAGGTTGSCCATAGGCACCATTGTTAAAAAGCCCAT
>NZ_NPKW01001097.1:0-674 GCF_002265885.1 Vibrio sp. 03_296 | reverse complement strand
TAATGACGTTTTAAACAACGGGAAAATAATTATTACTCAGCAGTTAACATAAAATTTACATTTACGATTGGTCTGTAAATTGGCTCGTACAACGCAAAGGGGTAATCGAAGAGGGAATGGCACGCTTTTGTGTCAAATTATGGTTATTCGCTAGCGGTGTAACAAATGTTTTACATTTTGGCGTATGGATTGAATTTTTCGTAGTAGACAGGCGCTATTCCAATTCTTCTGACTCTGGTTCAAGTTAACAAAGTGTTAACAAATAAACACAGTCTAAAAGGAGAAAGTCATGGTGGATGCAATCAACCCACTGGGCACAGACGGATTTGAGTTTGTCGAATACACCGCCGCCGATAACACAGGTATCGAGCAGCTTAAGCATTTGTTTTCCTCGCTGGGCTTTGCGGAAGTCGCCAAGCATCGCTCGAAAGAAGCTTGGTTATATCGCCAAGGCGATATCAACTTTGTCGTTAATGCTCAGCCGCACAGTCAGGCTGAGGAGATTTGCAAAAGTTCATGGACCTTCAGTATGTGGGATGGCATTTCGAGTGCAAGATGCAGCGTCAGCACTTAAGCATGCATTAACCAATGGCGCAGAAGAATACAAAACAGAAATAGGACCGATGGAACTGAGTATCCCTGCTGTGCATGGCATTGGTGGCAGTTTGCTCTAT
>NZ_NPKW01001096.1:0-629 GCF_002265885.1 Vibrio sp. 03_296 | reverse complement strand
TCCATGACGCAAAAGAATGGCCGATTCACAGAGTCAATCCCACCTCGAGAAGACGCCACCAACTGGTTATTGGCATCATACAGGTAATGTTGGTAGCGACCGATTAACGTGGAATTTCTGAAATCAATGACATACAAGCCCAGCTTGTTGACATCAAAGTTAAGTAAGCTGACATGATCGCCCCCTGTTAGGCTGAAAGCCTCAACAGGTGTCAATGATTGCGATACCCAAAGTGGTGTAGGCTGGCTGGTATTAAGCGGCCCCTGAAACCACTGGATAGCCTGCAACTCGACGGCAGCCATCTCCTTTGCAGCCGAAACAGTTGAAAAGCACAAACAAAAAACAGTCCAAGATATCTTAGTAACATTTCTATCCATAAAAACGTCATTCTCCAAATACATTATGCAATATCTCAATAGAACTGACTAATTTCACACGACAAAGAAAGCAACGCAATTCATGCTTCAATTCACAAAATCATAATTCATCGAAGGCTGATATAGCATCGGCTAATTTTTWAMCCCATGGATCTGCATTTCCGGGATCCCACCTTTGGGCATGATTCGCCAACGGTACGATGGCTTTCTTAAAGCCATGCTTGAAAGCTTCGTTTAAACGCTCTTGGCCAC
>NZ_NPKW01001095.1:0-712 GCF_002265885.1 Vibrio sp. 03_296 | reverse complement strand
CGCCAGCTCTAGATACTTGGCGAAATTCCGCTTGTAGCAACTCTTTTGAACCAGCGTAAATTGTCACGTCTGCAACGTCATCGCCTTCTTTGATGATAAAGCCAATTTCACCAGCGCAACCACACGCTTCACATACTTGGGTTTCTTCGTGTTCAATGCTCATAACGAATCCTCACTTAAAAAAGGGAWTATACTCTAACTCGTTTTTTTTCAATAGAAATAAATGGAACAACTTGGATAAAAAAATATCGGTATGCTATGTTGTTTGTTGAGAGGGTTAAGCAGAGATAACTTTAGATTTTGTTAATGGACGATGTGATCCGAGTCAATAATTTACCGGATTTCACCTTTTACTTACTTAGTAATCACAGTGAGTGAGTTGCACCTTAGCAGATTTATAAGAGTATCTCGTAGATAAATTATTTTACATAATCTATCGCTATCAATCGGTTCAAAATGCAGATGTAAATATTAAACTAATGTCATTTAATGGTATTAATTTAGTTGCATATTCTGAAATTTTGTTTTGCTTGACGACATGCATCTGCAAACCTGGTTTACAGTATTTCGTAATAAAAAGTAGGCTTGTTTATTTCGAAAAAGGGTGTTTTCTGGCAACCTATTGAGAACGATTTTCATTCTGACCTCAGACTTTGAGTTAGATGGATTTACAAAGAGAAGAGCTAAAATATGCCAAAGCGTAGTAAAGAAG
>NZ_NPKW01001094.1:0-446 GCF_002265885.1 Vibrio sp. 03_296 | reverse complement strand
CAACAAACGCGTTGGCAAAAATTATTAAGGCCAAACAGCCGCCAGCCAAATTGCCCCCACAAGGACTCTAATTTTTGGGGTGGTGTTGGGCGTGGAAAACGTATCTCATGGATACTTTTTTGAAGGCTTTGCCTACTCAACGCAAAATGCGCGTTCATTTTCATCGCTTTATGTATCGAGTTCACGATGAACTGAAACGGTTAGGTGATGTAGAAAATCCACTGGAAAAAGTGGCTGATGTGTTTAAGGAAGAGGCGGACATTGTCTGCTTTGATGAGTTTTTTGTTTCGGATATTACCGATGCGATGATTCTTGGTACGCTGATGCAGGCGATGTTTAGGCGTCAAATGATACTGGTGGCGACGTCGAACATTGTACCGCAAGAGCTATATCGTAATGGATTACAGAGAGCGCGCTTTCTGCCTGCTATCGCTTTGATTGAGCAA
>NZ_NPKW01001093.1:0-797 GCF_002265885.1 Vibrio sp. 03_296 | reverse complement strand
CATTTAGAAAGCRARTTACTGACAATTGATTCACTCTCAACGCATCGTACTGCGCGTCAATGTACGCCGTTGGTTGCCAATCAACGTTAAACTGTAATCCCTTTAGCTGCGCGCTTGCTTCAAAACTTCGTAAGACAGGGCCCAGCTCTTCGATAATTCGATACTCTTGAATGTCTAGCTGCAGTTGGCTGGCCTCAATTTTTGAGAAATCGAGAATGTCGTTCACATGCAAACTCAGAACGCTCAGCCGAACGGATGGCGTTATCAAGCAGTTGCTGACTTTCACTGTTTGAAAGGCGATGAGACAGAATCTCCATCAGCCCCAGCATGGCCGCAATCGGGGTTCTTAATTCATGACTCACCACCGCTAAAAACTGGTTGCGAGCTTCAACGGCTTGCAACGCCGCACGGTTGGACTCTCGCAACGCCAGCTCGGTTTGCTTCAAATCTGAAATATCGCTAAACAACGTGATGATAGTGGGTCATTTCCATTTGGTCATGAATAAATGGCTTTGCGCGTCACATGGTAAAAACGCTCCCCCATACCACATTCGCTGGCCGGCACTTGAATGATCTCTTCAAATTCAGCTTGCTCTCGCTCAGACAAATTAAGAAACGAGCAGACACTCTCCAGCTCGATACAGCCATTCTCTCGACATTGACGAAAACTCGCTTGATAAGCTTGGATTTGAAAGCACCAAACGTCCCTTGAATCTGAAATGGAAATTCATGCTAGGGATGGTATCGAGCAACTTGGTTAACCAACTGATTTGATGTTTGGGACAACTCAACCACTT
>NZ_NPKW01001092.1:0-531 GCF_002265885.1 Vibrio sp. 03_296 | reverse complement strand
CTGCTGTCGTTCTTGCAAGAAATACCAACCGAAAACGGCACTTTGCTTTGACTTCGTCTACCCCCAGAAGAAAGTACAGTTTCATTGGGGTCAATCGGAATAAACAATGCAAGTTCAAACGCAGCTATTTTTCACCGATAGACAAGCTTGTTGACAACATGAAATCTGCCTCATGCCATGCACGTACGCAGGGTTCCACTCATTGATATCTATTGGTTTAAAACGCGTTTACAGAACTTGCCTGACAGCGCTGAGTTACTCAAAACCCCTCTTGAGCGCTATTTCGAATACAACCAAAGACCCAAATTGGCGGCCTTTTTGCGTCCAGTCCTACTGGGTTGGATCGGCGCAACAGATCACAGCCCCTCCCTCTCTGTTTTGGATTTCGCTCAACAAGCAAGAGGGCCGTTTCACTCCGATGCACCCAATGCCTACAGTTTGGGCTATAAACGCCCGATTTCAGAATCAGTGATAAATCCATTAACCGAACACTTACGCCAACAGTCGGTGCAGTTTAGGCTCGGCTGTGAG
>NZ_NPKW01001091.1:0-1160 GCF_002265885.1 Vibrio sp. 03_296 | reverse complement strand
CTGAGCTGGCGAGTTGGTAGCGGTTTGACAACTGGAGAGTTTGCATTGTACTCCTTAACTCGTTTTGAGCCGTTAGTGCCGGAGGCGGAATGATGAGAACGATAACGACATTTTACGTTTGGATACCCAATTAAGTTCATTATCTTATTGACTTAAAGAATAGTCTCTCTCCGCTCATAACGCATTTTTCGCCACTGTTCACTGCTTAAGCCTACAAATCGAGCTGAAATTTTGGTATAAAACGCGCTTCAAATTTTCATCCCTGCTGATAAGCAGTGAACTGGAGACACATTTTAATGAGACTTGCTCCATAAGACCGTAAAGTGCAGATGAAACTGCAAAACGCATTAAAGCAGCTGTAGCGAATTTGGCTGCTGCATCAAATACAGTTAAGCCAGCTGCAGAAAAAACCGCTTATCTCTAAGTCAGTGGCTGAGAAAAAAGTCGTTGACGACCAAAGTGGCTGACTTCATCTGCAGTAAACACAGAGATTTCTCTGACGCCTAAGCAGCAACAAGTGCTGGATATCGTTGCCGCCAATGCAGAAGGCATTAACCCGAAAAGCATCGGCCTTGCAGCAGGTCAAGAAGATGCTAAAGCGGCATCTTGGGCGACTGGCGCACTGAAAAAACTGCTTGAAGATAACCTAGTGCAGAAAGAGCAGCTTGTAGGTAACAAGGTGATCTACAAGTTGGCGTAATGCGCTGATTCGCCTAGGCKGTTTGTCATCGAGTGTGACGAATACTCAAGTAAGAAGCCCCCAATTGATTGGGGTTTTTCTGTCTTTCATCTTCTCTGACCTTTTTTGAAGCATCATTTGGTTTCTGATGCCTACATGTTTGTATCGAATTCATCACATTTTAGACAAAGCTTGTTAAATATCTTTGCTGATACTACCTACGTAGTTCTTCTCTATCTGGTATGTGTTATTGAAGAGTGAAGTCTAATAAAGACAATCTCATAGCAGAGCTTTAGTCAATATCCTACGTGTTTATACGTATTTGCGTGAGCTGGAGTAGGTTGCCACTTCCCTTTCCCTTGCGTGTTCCTGCCGATTAACAAGTGTGTTTTTGTTCATGTTTAACATGAATTTCCAATGTCAATTGATCCGACATGAATAAAAACAAAGGACGTGAAACATGAGATCTTATCCAAAGAAC
>NZ_NPKW01001090.1:0-424 GCF_002265885.1 Vibrio sp. 03_296 | reverse complement strand
GAGTACTCTTTTAGCGGCGCAAGGTGCGGATAAGGAGTGCACTCTTTTCCCAACTGAATCGACCTTGCGGTGGTGGCGACGGACTGATCTCAATGCCATAGACTCGTTATGTTTTTGAGTCGGCATGTGTGTCTGGCCTGCAATGTCATCGGTTGGGTATAGGTTGCTTATTCAGTGGAGTAAGATTACAGTTATCACGATTTAAATGCTAACGATAATAATTATCATTAATATCTAAGTTTATTTTTGTGCATTAAATCTACGAATTTATAGCATGGGTGCAGATATCCATGACGGGATAAGTGAACACAGATTAAAGAGATAACGTTTTTTATGTTTAACCAATTTCTTAGAAAACAAACGGTTTTTCTGAGTGGTGCGGCGAAAGGCATTGGTTTCAGTGTGATGCAGCATCTACTTGAAG